>JBDSIN010000022.1:0-5836 GCA_039917955.1 Candidatus Limnocylindria bacterium | reverse complement strand
CCGGTGGTGTAGCCGGCCAGCCGCGCCATGTTGAAGGTCTCGGCCACCACGCCCTGCGCGGCGAAGGCGGCGTCCCCGTGAATGAGCACCGGCACGGTGCGGTCCGGATCGGTGGTGGCGACCGACCCAGAGCGATCCGTTTGCTCGGCGCGGGCACGCCCCTCGACCACCGGGTTGACCGCCTCGAGGTGGCTCGGGTTGGGTGACAGGCTGACCCGCAGCTCGCGCTCCTGGGTCGCGTAGGTGCCGTCCGCCCCGAGGTGGTACTTCACATCGTCGAGCGCTCCCCGCGGAGCGCGCGCATCGGTCCCGCCGCGGCCCGCTTCGAACTCGCTGAGGAGGGCGTTGTAGCTGACGCCCACGATGTGGGCCAGCACATTCAACCGTCCCCGGTGCGCAATCCCGATGACCACGTCTTCGGCGCCCGCAGCGGCTATGCCGGCCATCACCCCGTCGAGCATCGGCACCATGGTGTCGAGCCCCTCGATCGAGAAGCGTTTCTGGCCCAGGTAGGCCTTGTGCAGGAATCGTTCGAGCCCCTCAACCGCCGTAAGCCGTCGCAGGAGCGAGCGCTGCTGCTCGGCGGAGAGCGGCTGTCGGTGCGCCCCCGACTCGATCACCCGCCGCAGCCAGACCCGCTCGTCGTGGCTGGCGATGTGCTCGACCTCGTAGGCAATCGAGCCGCAGTACGTGTCACGCAGCGCGGGCAGCGCCTCGGCAAGGGTGGCCCCGGGCACATCGACCCGCAGCAGCTCAGACGGGATGCGGGCCATCGACTCGGGTGTCAGTCCCAGGGGCTCCGGGTCGAGTGCCGGGTCGCCGACCGGCTCGCTGCCGAGCGGATCGAGATGGGCCTGGAGATGTCCGAACGACCGATACGCCCGCACCAACGCCACGGCGGCAGCCACCGCGCGCAGGTCGTCGCCGTTGCCAGCGGGACCGGGGGCTGCGGCCGGCGCCGTCGGGGCCGCGACGGGTGCGGCGTCCCACGCCGATGCGGGCGCCCCAACCCCTACCGAGGCGAACAGCGTCTCGTAGAAGTCGTCAGCGCCGCCCAGCAGCTGATCGATCCTTCGCAGGAACGCACCCGATTCGGCGCCCTGGATGATGCGATGGTCGTACGTGGAGCTGAGCGTCATCAGCCGCTGGTCGGCCACGGTCCGGATTGCGCCGGTGGCCACGATGGTGCCCTGTCCCGGCATCAGGCGCGCTACCGAGGAGGTGGTGCCCAGCGTGCCGGGGTTGGTGAGCGTGATGGTGGCGCCGACGAAGTCATCGGGCGACAGGCGGTTGGCGCGGGCCTTCCCGACGAGGTCCTCGTACGCCGCATGGAATCTCGCGAAGTCCATCCCGTCGGCACCGCGAATGACCGGCACGACCAGGAAGTGGGCTCCGCCGCTTCGCTCGACGTCGACGGCCAGCCCCAGGTTCACTGATGCGGGATCGACCCGATACGCCTGGCCATCGGCCTCGGCGAAGTAGCGGATCATCTCCGGCTGCTCAACCGTCGCCTGCACGATCGCCCAGCCGATCAGGTGGGTGAAGCTCACCCGGCGCGGCGCCATCTGTGTGTTCAGCTCGCGGCGCCGGGTCTCCAGGATCGCGACAGAGAGGTCGCGGAAGCTGGTCGCGGTCGGCACCGCCAGCGAGGCGATCATGTTCTGCGCCAACCGCGCGGCGGGGCCTTTCAGTGGCGTCGCGCCGGCGGGAAGCGTGGAAGCAGCCGCCTCGGACGTCGCGGGCGCCGGCGCCGCTGCAGGTGCCGGCTCAGCTGGCAGGGACTCAGCCGGCAGGGACTCCTCCGGCGCCTCATCGGTCGGCCCGCCAGGCATCGGCGGGATGCGCGGCTGGAAGAGCGCGCGCCACTCCGCGTCGACGGATGCGGGATCGCGCAGGTACTGCTCCTGCATCTCTGCCACGTAGCCCGCGTTGACGCCCTCGAGGGCGTGCGCGATGCGCTCGGCTTCGGTCGGCTCGTCAGTCGGCATGGCGCCGCTAAGGATACGGGGCGGCGGATGCCTCACGGTGCCAGCGGCGCTGGGCCCGGAAACGCGCCGCATCGAATCGGCGCCCTTTCCTGCCAGGTTTGCATCGGGGGACCGCCAGGCGGGTGGTCAGCCGCGATTGGCGCTGATTCCCGCTCAGATCGTCATCGGGGGACCGGTAGGCGGGTGGATCACCCGAGCGGGCGCCCACCCGATTGGCGGCTGAGCACGAACCGGGACCGCTGGGTGGCTCGGCACCGGGCAGGATCGGCCAACGGCCCGCCTACTGGTCCGCCGGTGCAAGTCTGACGAAGATGCTGCCAGCCGCGAGCCGGGCGCGCCTCACGGCCTACAGGCCTCTCCGCATCACGAGCTGGCTGCCACGTGGGCGTCCGACCTCGGCGAACCCGGCACGCGCGAACATGGCCACCGTTCCGGTGAACACGTTGCTGCTCGGCAGGCGTCCATCGGCCGCGTCAACCGGGTAGCCCTCGAGCGTCGTCGCGCCGCGTGCCCGCGCGTGCTCGACCGCGGCCTCCAGCAGCACCGTGGCCACGCCCTTGCCGCGCTCGGCGCGCGGGATCCAGAAGCAGACGACCGACCAGGTGCGCTCGTCGCTCGCCTCATCAGCGGGAGGGCCGATGCGCCGCGAGCGAAGTACGCGTCCGTACTGCGGACGCGGTGCGACGCTGATCCAGCCGACGGGCATTCCATCGCGGTAGGCGAGCAGGCCCGGCTCTGAGCCAGCCTCCACCACCGCGTGCATCAGCGCCCGATTCCCGGCACCTCCGTTCCGCAGGCCGATGCTGAACTCGTTGCTGGTCTGTCGCCACCAGGTGCACCAGCAGTGGCTGAACGCGCCAGCACGCCCGAAGAAGTCGGCCAGCTCCTGCCAGCGGTCGGCGGTGACTGGGCGAACCTCGAGCGTCACGCCGTCAGCCGCTCGCGTCGGACTCCGGCGACGCTTCGTCTCGCGAAACCTCGGGCCATTCCTCCGGATGGTGGCGCCGGGCTGTCAGTCCGCGAGCGAGCACGAGCACGCCGATGACGATGATGGCCACCGGCATCGCCCACTCGGGCAGCGGCAGACGCCTGCCACTGATCCCGATCACGCCCTCGAAGAAGATGAACCCGCCGGCGAAGAGACCGAGTGCGGAGACGATCGTCCAGAAGCCGTCGCGGGCCATCTTGACGTTGGCGCTGCGGGTCCCGTACAGGAGCATCCCAATGCCACTGCCGCCGGGACCGACCAGCGCCCAGGCGTAGGCCCAGCTCTCCCAGTGGTTCGTGGCGTTCTGGTAGAAGAGCACCAGGCCGACCATGGTCACGATGCTGCCGGCGATGACCAGCCCCTCGCCGCGCCGCTGCATCAGTCCCAGCGCCAGCAGTCCGGCGCCAGGAGCGATGACGTAGAAGGGCCAGGTCGCCTCAGCGATGTCGATGTTCAGCTGCTGGCTGGCAAAGAAGATCAGCCCCACCACGATCAGGATGCCGCCCAAAACCGCCGATGCGGGGTACCCCCTGCGCGGTTCCGGTGGAGGCGCTATCGGTCCAGTCTGCAGATCTGTCATGGGCTGATGCTACCGCCGGGCGCAAGCCCTTGTCTCACCGCGCAAACAGCGATGCGAGCACTGCAGCGTCGGCGTTCCGGCCGGTCAGCACCACGGCTGCGCGACGGTCCGTGAGCCCGCCCAGCCGCGCCCGCAGCGCGGCGATCCCCAGCGCGCCGCTCCCCTCGACCACCAGGTGGTGAACGCCGAGCGACCAGGCCATGGCGTCGGCGATCTGCTCCTCGTCAACGAGCACCACCTCGTCGAGGAGCTGGCGGCACATCTTCCAGGTGATGCTGTCGCGCTCGATGTTGCCGGCGACCCCGTCGGCGAGTGTCGGGGCGATCGGCATCGGCTTGGTGGAATTCGACTCCAGGTAGGCGTACATCGGTGGTGAGGCCGATGGCTGGACGCCCACCAGGCGCAGGCCCGGTTTGACCGCCTTGGCCCACAGGCCGATGCCGGCGATCAGACCTCCCCCGCCGATCGGCACCACGATCGCGTCGCACTCGGGCCAGTCTTCGAGGATCTCCGCACCGACCGTGCCCTGCCCGGCGATGACGTCGGGGTCGTTGTACGGATGCACGTAGACGGCGATCCCCGCGGTGTCGCGGCGACGCGCCTCGGCCTCGGCGTCGTCGGAGTCGCGGCCGAACAGCTCGACCACGCATCGGTCCGACTCGAGCGCCCGCAGACGCTCCAGCTTGCCGGGGGATATCGCCTTGCCGACCAGCACGGTGAGCCGCATCCCGTGGCGAGCGGCAGCGGTTGCCACGGCGATCCCGTGATTGCCGGTGCTGGCCGTCACGAGCTCCACGTCCGGCCGTTCGGCGGCGATGAGCGCCACCTTGTTGTGTGCGCCGCGGGTCTTGAAGGAGCCGGTCGGCTGGAGCAGCTCCAGCTTCAGCCGCACCTCGACGGCGCCGCTCTTGGCCGCGAGGGTCGGTGAGTCCTCGAGCGGGGTGTGCAGGGAGATCCCCTCGAGGCGCTTTCGGGCGGCGAGGATGTCGGCGAGGAGGGGGTAGCGGGGCATGTGCCCCTAGCCTACGGCCCCGGTCAACGGGCCGCACGCGGGCGTGGTCGCCCACCCCCGTGCCAGGGTCAGGCGGCGTCGGGCTCGGTGTGGGTCTTCGACGGATCGGCGATGGATCGCATCCGGCGGCTGATGCGCATCAGCGAGCCGAGCCGGTCTTCCACGCGCGCACGCTCGACCGGCGTGGCCCAGTGGCGCAGCGTGTAGTCGATCTCATGCTTGTGACGCGTGGCGGTGGTGAACAGCTCCTCGATCCGCACACGCATCTCGTCGTCGGGCGCGGCGGTGAGCGCCCGCGGCCTCGCGTCGAGCACGTCGAGGTAGTACGAGGTGGAGAGTCGGGCGAGATCCTGCCGGGCACCGTGGGCCCACGGCTCCGGCGGTCCACCGAACCCGTACCTGCGCCATTCCTGCGTAGAGATTACCTGTGTCATCGGTCCTGGCTCGTCTCCGTTGCCGGTTGTTGACGGGTTGCCCATCACCAACGACGGTACCGATGCGGACGGGATTCCACCACGGGCCGTCCGGGCTATCGGCCGGCGTACCTATGGCGACTCAGTTGGGCCGGCCGCCTCCGCCGCCTTCGCGATCACCGCCGTCGGGACCGCGGTCGCGGAGGTAGCGCTCGATGTCGGCGATGAGCTCATCGCCCGACGGCGTTCCTGCCGCGTCGGCCACCTCTTCCATGCTCTCGACATAGGTCCGGGTGCGCTCGTCGCCGGAGGTCGCCGCATCGAGCAGGGCACGCGTCTCGAGCGCCCGGCGGCCGAGGTCGCCGATCGGGAGCTCCAGGGCAAGGTAGTGACCGACGTGCTTGAGCAGCTCGATCGCGGCCGACGGGAAGCTGCCCGACGCGTAGTGGGGGACCTGCGCGAAGAAGCCGACCGCGGGGATCCCCGCTTCCGAGACGGCGAGCTCCAGGACCGAGAGGGCGGCAGCTGGGACGCGCAGGTGACCGATCGGCCCCTGACTGACGCCCGCGGGCAGCAGCCCGGGGGCAGACGCGGTGCCGAGCACCGGCACCGGGCGCGTGTGGGCGACGGTCGCCGGGATGGCTCCCATGCTCACCCAGCTGCTGACCTGCAGCCGCTGCGTGAGCGTCACGACGTCCGCGGCGAGCTCGCGCCAGGCGTAATCGGGCTCGGCACCGGTGAGCACCAGCAGGTCACGATCCCCGATGCGCGTGGCGGTCAACTGGAGCTGTGGCCACTCCAGGTCGATGAGCTTCCCGTCGATGATGTCGAGCGTCGGGCGTCGCGCTCGGAAGT
>JBDSIN010000021.1:0-3597 GCA_039917955.1 Candidatus Limnocylindria bacterium | reverse complement strand
TCGAGCTTGTCGGCCCAGCCGGCGTAGTAGAAGAAGTGCGCCGCGGCGAGCGGCACGTCCACGTCGCGGCTCTCCTTGATCGGCTTGCCCGAGTTCATCGTCTCGACCACGGCGAACTCGCGGGAGCGCTCCTGCATGATCCGCGCGATCCGATACAGGTACTTCGCCCGCTCACTACCGGGGAGCCGCGACCAGACCGTGTCGTGAGCGGCCCGGGCGGCCGCCACCGCGCGGTTGACATCGGCCTTCGAGGCTCGCGCGACCCGGGCCAGGTGCTCCTCGGTGGCGGGGTTGATGACGTCGAACGTGTCGCGCGGCCGGGATGGCCGGAACTCGTTGCCGATGAAGAGGCCGTACTCCGGGCGGATGGCGACGTGGTCGGTCGACTCGGGCGCCGCGGCGTACTCCCAGGGGATGCCGCGGGCGGTCATGCCCCACGAGGCGGGCGCGGGGAGCGTCTCGGGCTTCTCGGGCTTCTCGGGCTTCCTGGTGACCGTCACGCGGCCGATTATCGCACGGGGCACTCGGCGGTCCGGCGTCGGCGACCCTTCTTCGCCAGGTTTGCACCCGCTGGCCGCTATTGGTCGTGGCAGTCGGATTTGTCGTCAGATTGCCACCGGTGGACCGCTAGGCGGCTGAATGGGCTCGCCGGCAGGGCTCTGACCCACGTCCAACGGTTGACTTGAGCGTGGATGGGGCCGGCGGACGCGGTGTTGGCCGGTGGAACCCACTCTAACTGTCCCCGGATGCGCGTCTGGCAGGAACGAGAGCGCCGCGACCCTCCCTGCAGGATCGCGGAGCCAGCGGCGCAGCGTCCGACCGTCATCCGGCAGCGCGGCGCGCAGAACGGTCGCGTGAGCGGCAACCCGGCGCCGATTCGTCGTCGTGTCGCGCATCACCACCCACGTGGAGACGTCACTCACAGCCCAGCCTCGATCGGCGGCGAGCCGGGGTGCCAGGCGACGGTATCGATCCACCGCGGAGAGCAGCTCCTGGACGTCCACGAGTTGCGTCTTCAGTTCAATCACGAGCAGCTTCCGGCGCCCAGGGTGGAACGCCAGGATGTCGATCACTCCCCGCTCGCCGTACACCGAGAAGGAGACCTCGGGGACGGCGATCCACGCGGCGTGGCGACGAAGGAGTCGCGCCATCTGCTCATGCATCTGGCCGTGGCCCGATCCAAACATCCGGTCGAGGTCTCCGCCACGCCAGCGCGGGACAAGATCGATCTTGATCTCAAGAGCTGCCGCCACGGCCAGCAGGGTGTCGAGCGCAAGCGTTCCAAGGTGGCCTCGCTCTAGCCGCGAGATCGTGGACGGGGACGTGCCGGCCCGCTCCGCCACGTCCCGCTGCCTCGAGCCGCGATGCACGCGAACGGCCCGGAAGACGGCTCCCAGTCGCAGCGGCTCCACCGCGTCAGCATGGCGACCGAGGGGTTATCGATCGGTTACCGGTGGCTTATCAACCGTTCGCCAGTGAACCCTCGAGGGTGAGCAGGAAACGCTTGCGGTCGAGGCCGCCCGTGTAGCCTCCCAGTCCCCCGTCGGCGTGGAGCACGCGGTGGCAGGGAACCACGATCGGGATCGGGTTCGAGCCGAGAGCGTTCCCGGCCGCCCGCGCGCCGCGCGGCGACCCGGCATGGGCGGCGACCTGGCCATAGGTGGTAACCGCGCCGAACGGGACTCGGGCAGTCGCGCGCAACACGCCCTGGGCGAAGCCGCGCACCAGCGTCCAGTCGAGCGGCACGTCGAACGCCTGACGACGCCCCGCGAAGTAGTCGTCGAGCTCGCGGCGCACCTGGTCGGTGGGGCCCGGCGCCCGCAGGATGCGCGGCGAGACGCGGGCAGCCAGCTCGGCCAACAGCTCGTCCTCGCGCTCACCGGGGTAGGCGAGGCGAACAAGGCCGCGCGGGGTGACGAAGACGGTCAGCTCGCCCATCGGCGAATCGGCGGTGGCAAATGCGACGTCCAGCAGCCCGGCATCGGCCGCGCGACGCGCCAGTGCCTCGGCAAATCCGGCAGCATCAGCGCCCGGGGGAGCTGTCGCGCGCAGGTCGCGTTCGATATCGGTCACGAGGTCACCTCCATGCGCAGCCGCCGAAGGCCGGCGCTGACGTTCTGTCGGGCCGCCTCTTCGCTGACGCCCATCCGCTCGGCGATCTGCGCGTAGGCCAGATCAAAGACAAACCGATGCACCACCGCCGCGCGCTGCTTCGGCGGCAGCGTCCGGACCGATTGCCAGAGACCGTCGTCCGGAACCCCGGGCGCCGCGGAGGCCATCTGCTGTGGGTCAGCGTCGTCGAGGTTGCCGGCGCGGTGCCGGGCACGCCGCCGGATGAGATCGGTCGCCTTGCGCTGGGCAATGGTGTAGAGCCAGGCCCGCAGGTGATCCGCATGGCGGAGACGCGGGTAGGCCCGCAGGGCAGATATGAACGTCTCCTGCAGGCAGTCTTCCGCATCGGTCGGCCCTACCGAAGCCACCAGAAACCGATGCAGCTCCGTGGCGTGGTCGTCGATCAGCGACTGGAACGGCGGCAGATGCACATGAGGTGAAACGTCGCGGGGCATGCGAACGTGAGCCGTTCAGCCGGCCGCAGCCGCGGCCCGCAGCAGGTCGTCGTAGGCGGACGGGTCGTCTCGCACGACGGTCGGGCGCCAGAAGCCGTCGCTCCCCTCCTCCCAGGTGGCCTCGATGCCGGGGTTCTGGACGTTGGTGCCGTCCGCCAGAAAGAGGTGCGGCGACCCCTCGACAGCGTCGCTGCGGGCGACCTCGTACTGCTCGAAGACCAGGTGCCGGGCGCGCCCGGCGTCGAACGCCTCGGCCAGCGCCTCGAGATCAATGGAGTCGCACTCGGCGGCGACCTCCAAGATCATGTGACGCAGGCTGATGCAGCGGCTCTCGCCCCAGAAGGCGTGGCGCAGGCCACGATCGAGCTGCTCGGACGCTGCGAGTCCCTGTTCCTTGGCGGCCTGCACGGCCTCCATCGGCGGCAGCAGGGTGGCCGGCCAGGCCCAGGCCGGCGCGCTCCATGGCTGCCATCCGGCACGTGGCGCCAGCGCAGAGCAGGCGTCCAGCTCGACCTCCAGTTCATCGCGCGGGGTCGGCTGCGAGTTGAACAGCTCGAGCGGGAAGATGCGGTGGTCGAATGCGACCCGGTCCTCCAAGCCCAGGCGTCGCCGGGCGTCGTGCAGCCGCCACACGGCGACGTGCGCCCACGGACAACCGAGGTCGGAGTAGACGACGATGGTGCCCGGCGTGACGTCGACCATGGGCCTAGTCGAGGGTGAAGTAGTCGCCGCCGGAGTAGCGGCCGCTGCGCTCCTTGCGGATCTGCATGAGGATGTCATTGAGCAGCGTCGAGGCGCCGAACCGGAATCGGTCAGGGGTCATCCAGTCGGGCCCGAGCGTCTCGTACAGGACCGTCAGGTAGGCGATCGCCTCCTTGGCCGTACGAATCCCGCCGGCCGGCTTCATCCCCACCGCGCGTCCAGTCTGCGCGTAGAAGTCGCGGATCGCCTCGAGCATGACCAGCGTGACCGGCAGCGTTGCCGCCGGCTGCACCTTGCCCGTACTGGTCTTGATGAAATCGGCGCCCGC
>JBDSIN010000020.1:0-4972 GCA_039917955.1 Candidatus Limnocylindria bacterium | reverse complement strand
ACTGACCTCGGGTTGCCGACCGCCGACAAGCCGGAGAGTCAGGAGATCTGCTTCGTGCCCGCCGGCGATTACCGTGAGCTGCTGGCCGAGCGTCGCGGCTATACCGGCGACCCCGGACCGATTGTCGACGGCGACGGCATACAGCTCGGCACGCACACCGGATATGCGCACTACACAGTCGGCCAGCGGCATGGACTGGGCCTGGCGCTCGGCGAGCCGGTCTTCGTGCGCGAGGTGCGCCCCGGTACCAATACGGTGGTGATCGGGCGCCGCCACGAGATCGCCGCGCGTCGCTTCAGCGTGGATGGTCGGCGCTTCGTTGCCGGCGATCCGCCGGGCGAGCGATTCAGCGCATCGGTTCGGATCCGCCATCGGGGTATCGACGTGCCGTGCGAGGTGACGCTGGTCGGGCACGAGCGATTCGAGGTTGAGACCGCGGAACCGGTCTGGGCGCCCGCGCCCGGGCAGGCGGCCGTGCTGTACGACGGAGAGGAGTGCCTCGGCGGCGGCCGCATCGCCGGCGCGGCATGACCCCCTGGCTGCTGCTGGTGGGCATGGTGGCCGCCATCAACCTGTCGGCCTTCATCGCGCTGCGCGGGCGCTGGGACCGCATGCTGGTGCCGCTCGCGGTTGCGGCCGTCATCGGGACGATGGCGGGGAATACGATCGCGCAGCGGACCGGTCTCGAGGTGGTGCGGATCGGTGACTTCCACCTGCTCGCGGCATCGGTCGTTGCGCAGCTGGCAATGCTGGCCACCGACCTGTTGGGTCATCTCGGACCGGCGAAATCGGCCGAGCCATCGGACGGGTCGCGGCGGGACCGGTAGAATCTGCCCCACGACGCCGCAGAGGACGATGGGCATGAAGGATTCGGGATTCGGCAGCTTCCTCGCCGGGATGCTGATCGGTGGACTCATCGGTGCCGCCATCGGCATGCTGATGGCTCCCGCCTCGGGCGATGAGCTGCGTGAGCAGGTCGGCGATTTCGTCGGAGAGAAGAAGGCGGCCTTCGACGAGGCGATCAACGAAGGTCGCGCCGCCGCCGAGAAGGCGCGCGCCGAGATGATGACCGCGTACGATGCCACTGATGGTGGCGCCGCGCCGGAGGGCGCCTCCTGACCGGTCGTTCCCGACGCAATTGAGCACGAGGAGTCGAGAGCCGGTCACCGCCGGCTCTCGCCGTGAGTGAGGGCTCAGACACCGATGCAGCCGATCAGCGCGGGTGATATCCGCGAGCGCTTCCAGCGCTTCTTCGAGGAGCGCGGGCACACGCGTGTGCCCCCGGCGCCGCTGCTTGCCCGCAATGACCCGACGCTCCTCTTCACCAACTCGGGGATGGTCCAGTTCAAGCGGGTCCTGACCGGCGAAGAGCGGCGCGATTACCGCCGGGCGGTCGATGCCCAGCCCTGCCTGCGCGTGGCCGGCAAGCACAACGACTTCGAAGAGGTGGGGCGGACGCCGCGCCACCAGACGCTGTTCGAGATGCTCGGCAACTGGAGCTTTGGCGACTACTTCAAGCGCGAGGCGATCCACTGGGCGTGGGAGTTCCTGACCGAGGAGCTCCAGATTCCCGCCGAGCGGCTGGCCGCCACCGTCTACACCGATGACGACGAGGCGTACCGCATCTGGACCGAGGAGATCGGCCTGCCACCGGAGCGGATGGCGCGCTGGGGCAATATCGCGCTGGGCGACGATCACAACTTCTGGCAGATGGCCGACACCGGCCCGTGCGGCCCGTGCAGCGAGATCCACATCGACCGGGGCGTCGAGCTGAGCGAGGGCCCCGACTGCGTCCCGGACCACTCAGAGACATGTCCGCGCTGGCTCGAGGTCTGGAACCTGGTGTTCATGCAGTACGACAAGTCGGCCGATGGGAGCCTGACGCCACTTCCGTTCCAGAGCGTCGATACCGGAATGGGACTGGAGCGCGTCGCTTCGGCGGTGCAGGGGGTCGATAGCAACTACCGGACCGACCTCTTCACCCCGATCATCGAGCGGCTGGCGGCGCACCTCGGCCATGACCCACAGACCGTCGAGAGCGAGCGGTTCAGCTACCAGGTGGTGGCTGACCACAGCCGTGCAATGACCTTCCTGCTTGCCGAGGGGGTGCACCCCTCCAATGACGGGGCGGGGTATGTGCTGCGCCGGATCATGCGTCGGGCGGTGCGCCACCTGCGCCTGATGGGGATCCGCGAGCCGGTGCTGGCCGAGACCTGCGCGGCGGTGATCGACCTGATGGGCGACGCCTACCCCTACCTCGCCGAGCAGCGCGCCGCAGTGCTTGCCGAGGTCGATGCCGAGGAGCGCCGGTTCGCGCGCACGCTGGAGGCGGGGAGTGAGCGGCTCGTCGTGCTGGTGGAGGCCGCCGGCGCTGCCGGCACGATCAGCGGCGACGAGGCGTTCCGCCTGCACGATACCTTCGGCTTCCCGATCGACCTGACCGTGGAGATCGCCGCGGAGGATGGCGTCTCGGTGGACCGCGACGGTTTCGAGGCGGCCATGGCCGAGCAGCGCGAGCGCTCCCGCGGCTCGCGCGCCGGGCGTTTTGCTCCACACGCCGGTTTCGAGGGTTTGGCGAGCGAGTTCACCGGCTACCCCAACGAGACTCGCGCCGAAGACCTGCGGGTGCTCGCGGTGGCCGAGGTGGAGGGGCAGGCGCAGGTCGTCCTCGACCGCACACCGTTCTACGCGGAGGGCGGCGGCCAGATCGGCGACCGCGGAGAGCTGGTCGGACCGGGCGGCAGGCTGCTGGTCGACGACACCCAGCGCGTCGGCGACGCGATCGTGCACGTCGGCCGGCTTGAGGGGGAGCTCGCGGTCGGGGCCAGCGTCGCGGCGCAGGTGGACGAGGATCTCCGCTGGGCGGCCGCCCGCAACCACACCGGCACCCATCTGCTGCACCGCGCGCTGCGCGACGTGCTCGGCGAGCACGCCAAGCAGGCCGGCAGCTGGGTCGGACCCGAGGGGCTGCGCTTCGACTTCCCGGCAGAGGTGGCCACGCCGCGCGAGGCGCTACGCGAGGTGGAGCGCGCGGTGAACGCCCAGATCCGGCGAAATGCCGCCGTGACGCCGACCCAGATGAGCCTGGAGGAGGCCCAGGCGCTGGGCGCCGATATGTTCTTCGGCGAGAAGTACCTTCCCGCGGCCGTTCGCGTGGTGCAGGTCGAGGGGTTCAGCAAGGAGCTGTGCGGTGGCACCCACGTGGCGGCGAGCGGCCAGATCGGTTCGTTCCGCATTACCGGCGAGAGCAGCATCGGGGCGGGATTGCGGCGCATCGAAGCGGTGACCGGCGAGGGCGCCGAGGAGCTGGTGGCGCGCCAGCGTGAGACGCTCCATACCGCCGCGCAGTTGCTCGGCGCCGCCGAGGACCAGGTACCCGCACGAATCGAAGCCCTGCTTACCCGGAGCCGCGATGCGGAGAAGGCGTCCCGGGCACCTCGAGCCGAAGCGGCCAGCGCCCGCCTGGACGCGGTGGCAGCGCTGACGCGCTCGCAGGCGGCAGGTGACACACAGGTGGTGATCGAGCACTTCCCGACGGCCGATGCGGCGGCACTGCGCGACTTCGCCGATGACCTGCGCGCCGCTACCGGGCGCTTCGTGGCCGTTGCGGCCGGAAACCTGGATGGGCCGTCACTCCTGGTTGCCGCCAGCCGCGACCTCGTGGCCGAGGGCTTCGACGCGGTTGCGGTCGTGCGACAGGTGGCCCCCCTCATCGGCGGCGGCGGTGGAGGCAGACCTGATCTGGCCCAGGCCGGCGGCAAGGATTCGAGCGGCCTGGAGCCTGCCCTGCAGGAGGCCGCACGGCTGGCGCTCGAGGCGCTGGCCCGGATCGAGACGGACTGACCGGGCAGCCGGAGGCCCGCACGACGGTGCAGGAACGCCTCGCAGATTTGGCCGCGCGGGTGCCGCGCCTTGGCGCCCGATTGCGCCTGCGCTCGCGCGGTGAACCCGCGCTGGTCGCCCTCGACGTGGGCACCGAGTTCGCCAAGGCCCTGGTGGTGGCCGTCACGCCGGTTGAAGACGGGCGCTTCGTGGGCATCGTCCGAGGTGCGGGGCGCCGTCGCCAGGGGCTCACCCACATGCAGTCGGGGACGGTGAGCGACATCGATGCCGTGGTGGCCAACTGCGCCCGTGCTCTCAACGATGCGCGACAGATGGCCGGCCTGCACCCGACCGCGGCGGTGATCGGCATTGCCGGTGAGCTGGTAAAGGGCGCGACGGTGTCCCGCACCGTGCGCCGCGACGACCCGCGCGCCGCGATGACCGAGGACGAACTGTGGCGAATCGTGCAGCACGTGCAGACCGATGCCCTCGTCGAGGCGGAGTCGACGATCTCGTGGGAGTCAGGCGTCGAGCGGCTCGACGTGCGGTTGGTGCACGCGGCGGTGGTGGAGCTGAAGATCGACGGCTACCCGGTCAGCAACCCGATCGGCTTTACCGGCGCTCAGCTCGAACTGGCCGTCTTCAACGCCTTCGCCCCGATGGTCCACCTTGGTGCGTTGCAGTCGGTCGCCACCGCCCTTGGGCTCGAGCTGCTCGGGGTGATTGCCGAGCCGTATGCGGTCGCCACCTGCCTCGACCCCGGCGAGATGGGGGACGCCGGTGCCGTCTTCATCGACGTGGGTGGCGGTACCACTGACGTCGCCCTGGTTCGGCGGGGTGGGATCGCCGGGACCAAGATGCTCGCGCTTGGGGGCCGCGCCTTCACCAAGGGGCTGGTCGAGCGCTTCACCATCTCCTTCCCCCGGGCAGAGGCACTCAAGGTGGCAGTCGGCGAGGCGGATGAACTGCCTGAATCGATCGACCGAACCGCGCTCGAGACAGCGCTGCGCGACGACGCGACCGTCTGGCTCGGCGGGGTAGAGCTGATGATCCGCGACCTCGCCGAGGGCGAGCTCCTGCCGGGACGCGTCTTTCTGTGCGGTGGTGGAGCTCAGCTGCCCCAGATCGGTGAGGCGCTCGCCGGAGATGC
>JBDSIN010000019.1:0-3153 GCA_039917955.1 Candidatus Limnocylindria bacterium | reverse complement strand
CGATCCTGGTCAACGCCGCCTCCGCGCGGGGCACCGGTCAGCTGCCGGACAAAGAGGCGCAGATGTACGCCGTCGAGCGCGACGAGCTGTACCTGATCCCCACCGCTGAGGTGCCGGTCACCAACATTTACCGCGACGAGATTCTGTCCGTGGATCTGTTGCCGATCTACCACGCGGCCTACACACCCTGTTTCCGGCGCGAGGCGGGCGCCGCCGGCAAGGACACCCGCGGCCTCCTCCGAGTCCACCAGTTTGACAAGGTCGAGATGGTCAAGTTCGTGCGCCCCGAAACGAGCGACGACGAGCTGGAGACGCTGACCCGTGACGCCGAGGAGGTGCTCGAGGCGCTCGAGATCCCGTACCGAACCGTCGAGCGCTGTACCCGCGACGTCGGGTTTGCCGCCGCCAAGGGCTACGACCTGGAGGCCTGGTCTCCGGGGGTGGGGAGGTGGCTGGAGGTCAGCTCATGCTCCAGCTACACCGATTTCCAGGCACGCCGCATGAACCTGCGCTATCGCCCCGCGCCTGACGAACGGCCGGAGCTGCTCCACACCCTGAATGGCTCAGGCCTGGGGATGAGCCGTACCTATGCGGCGTTGCTGGAGACACACCTCCAGCCGGACGGATCGGTCCGGATTCCGGCGGCCCTACAGCCTCACTTCGGCGCCGACGCCATCCGCTGAGGCCGTTTCGTGTCGGGCGACGCGGGATCGCCTATCCGCTCGCGCGACGCAGCCTTAGCCGCACCTGGTCGATGAAATCGTGCCGTCGCGCAAACCCGCAGGTACAGACGACGAGCTCCGTTGAGCGGCGACGGCCGCGGCGATCGATAGCGTACAGGCGACCCCCGGCCCCCGTATCGCCACAGCCCAATACTCGCCCCGGAGAGCTGTCGCTCGTGCTCATCGAAGAAGGCAGCGACTCGTGTCTCGTCCACCACGATCCTGGCGTCCACCAGCCACGCGAAGTGGGTCAAGGCGTGCGAGGCGCCATTCGCGTAGATCTGGCCCACCAGCTGCCCGGATTCCATGAGCATCGCTGAACCCGCGTTCCGAATCGCAACTTCGAGCTGCTCGCTCACTTCATCTGCTTCGTGGGCGATGGCCTCCCATGACCAGTCCGCCCGAGTCGCCTGGAGTTCGGCGTTGATCTCATCGGTCTCGCGATCGTCCGACCTGAGCGTTTCACCTCGGCCCGCCGCATGGATACGCTCGGTCTGCCGCGCCTTCCATGCCGTGAGGTGTGCCTGGTGATCCTTCGGCGCCCAATCGTTCGGGCGCATCGACCGATCGCGAACCGCGGGCTCGATGGAGCCGAAGACGTCACGTTCGGCGTCGCGCATGGCGCGCAACTGCTCGATCAGCGCTGCCACGAGCGGGTCGTGGGGCGTGGGGGCCATCGGTACCTCCGGTCACAGCGGCGTCGTCTCGTAACATTAGCCGTGGAGGGGTGGCAGAGCGGACGAATGCGGCGGTCTTGAAACTGGCCCCACTGGACGTTTCCGCCTTAGACCCCACCTTCGCCATGCTGCAGACTGCTGCACTGTCACGCTGGGGGCCGGTGTATGCCGCAGCGTAAGCCACAGCCTCGGCCCGGTCGCGGCGAGCGACGACAGGACGTTCGGCTCTGGCGGGGTAGGGGAGGCGGCCCGCACACTCGCCGGATACAGGAGGTCGCCACAATGCTTGCCACCCAGAAGGTCACAATTCCGTTCAACGAGGACATCCTCGCCCGAGCGAAGCGCAACTCGTTCTTCCGCGAAGTCGTCTCGACCGGGCCGCGCGCCCAGGTCGTCGTGATGAGCATCCCGCCCGGGGGAGAGATCGGGGAAGAGGTCCACCACGACGTGGACCAGGTCCTCGTCTTCGTCGAGGGCGAAGGCGTGGCCGTGCTCGAGGCCCAGCGCAGCCCGGTGGCGCCCGGTCGCCTCGTCCACGTCCCCGCCGGCACGCGCCACAACTTCGTGAACGAGGGCTCGGTCGACCTCAAGCTCTACACTGTCTACGCCCCGCCCCAGCACGCGCCAGGCACGATCCACCGGACCAGGGCCGAGGCCGACGCCGATGAAGAGCACGCCTGAGCCATCCCCGCGAACGATCGGAGCACCCTCATTCGAACCGCTTTTGTCTCGACCTATCCCCCGCGGCGCTGCGGGATCGCCACCTTCACACATGACCTGGCCGCGGTCGCGGGCTGGCGGGAGATCGTGGCGCTCAACCCGCCGGACCACCAATCGGCGTACGCGCCTGAGGTCCATCACAGGATCCGGCGCGACGAGGCGGGAGACTATGCCCGCGTTGCCCGTGCGCTCAATTACTGTTGGATCGACGTCGTGTCGATCCAACATGAATACGGGATCTGGGGTGGGGCCGACGGCGAGCACGTGCTGGAGTTCCTCCACGCCCTGGAGATCCCTGCCGTGGCGACGCTGCACACGGTGCTGCGTCATCCAACGCCCCGGCAGCGACAGATCCTCGTCGAGCTGATCGGCGCGACCGCAGCGACGGTCGTCATGTCGCGCGCCGCTGCCTCGCTGCTGACCCTGGCCTACGGGATCGATCCGAGCCGGGTCGACGTGATCCCGCATGGGGTGCACAACCTGCCGCTGGTCGATCCGGAAACGATGAAGCCGGGTCTTGGGCTTGACGGTCACGCGGTGATCCTGAGCTTCGGCCTGCTCGGCCACGGCAAGGGCTACGAAGTCGCGATAGAGGCGATGCCGACGGTGGTGGCCGCCATCCCGAGCGCTCGGTATGTGGTCCTTGGAGCAACCCACCCCGGACTCCTCCGCCACGAGGGCGAAACGTACCGCCAGCGCCTGGTAGAGCGGGTCGACGCGCTCGGCCTGGCCGACCACGTTCAGTTCGTCGATCGGTTCCTTGGTCGGGCGGAGCTGAGTCGCTGGCTGGTGGCCGCCGATGTCTTCGTGACGCCGTATCCCAATCTCGAGCAGATCGTTTCCGGCACACTCGCGTACGCCATGGGCGCGGGCAAGGCGATCGTCTCGACCCCCTATGCCTACGCCGCCGAGCTGCTGGCGGAGGGTCGGGGCATCCTCGTGCCGCCCGGATCATCCACCGCCCTCGCCGCGGCCTTCATCGCGCTCTTGCGAGATGCGAACTGGCGCGCCGAATTGGGAGCGCGAGCGTACAG
>JBDSIN010000018.1:0-15378 GCA_039917955.1 Candidatus Limnocylindria bacterium | reverse complement strand
TCGAGACCGCCGCCCAGGTCATGGCCAGGTAGCGGCGCCATCCGGGTTGCGCGTAGTTGCTCGGTGCGATCACCGTCGCGACGATCGCAGGATCGGCAAGGCGGTCGCGAACGAAGGCGCCGGCCGCCGGGCGGTCGGATGTCGGATAGCGAGCGCTGATGACCAGCAGGCGAAGGCGGCGCATGGCTTGTGCTTGACGGTAGCGCATCCCAACCCCGGCCGGGCGAGCCGCATCGAAGGGCGCGGCGGGTAGAATCGGCGTCATGACCTCCATTGCCGCATCACGTCGCGCTGAGGGGCGCGCTGTCAACCAGCTGCGCCCGGTCAAGATCGTGCCCGACTACCTCAAGTTCGCCGAGGGGTCGGTCCTGATCCGGGTTGGCGACACCCGGGTCATCTGTGCCGCCACCATCGAGGATCGGGTTCCGGGCTGGATGCGCGGCAAGGGGAAGGGCTGGATCACCGCGGAGTACAGCATGCTGCCTCGGGCGGGGACCGAGCGCAGCCAGCGCGAGGCGCAAACCGGGCGGATCGGGGGGCGAACCCATGAGATCCAACGCCTGATCGGGCGATCCCTGCGCGCGTGCATCGACCTGCCGCGCCTCGGCGAGCGGACGATCACGCTCGACTGCGACGTGATCCAGGCGGACGGCGGAACGCGCACGGCGAGCATCACCGGCGCGTATGTCGCACTGGCGCGGGCGCTCAGCAAGTTCGGGATGGGGCACCTGCTGGTCGGCAAGGTCGCGGCCGTTAGCGTGGGGATTTCCGGCGGACAGTTGCTCCTCGACCTCGACTACGCGGAGGACTCGACCGCCGAGGTGGACTTCAACGTGGTCATGACCGATGACGACCGATTCATCGAGGTGCAGGGGACCGGGGAGCAGCACTCCTTCAGCCGCGAGCACATGAATCAGCTGCTCGATCTCGCGGGCGGCGGGATCCGCCAGCTCTTCGAGCTCCAGCAGGCAGCCATCGAGGCTCTTGCGTCCGAGTGAACAGGCTCCTGCTGGCCACCACCAATGTCGGCAAGCAGCGCGAGTTCGCTCGACTCCTCGGGGAAGTCTCCGGGAGCGTGGTGACGCCGCAGCAGCTGGGTCTCGACCTCGACGTCCCCGAGCCGCACGACAGCTATGCCGAGAACGCATCGGCCAAGGCGGTGGCCTATTGTCGATCGTCCGGTCTCGCAGCACTCGCCGACGACTCCGGGATCGAGGTGGCGGCGCTCGACTGGGGTCCCGGGGTGCGCAGCGCGCGGTACGGCCAGACCGGTGGCGACCCGGACCAGCTGCTGGAGGCGGTCGCGGGCGCGGAGGACCGACGAGCCCGGATGGTCTGCTGGCTGGCGCTGGCGGTCCCCGGAACCGGTCCTGACGGAACCCCCCGCGCACCTCGCGTCGAGTTCTTCAGTGGCGTGATCGAAGGGTCATTGGCAACCGAACGGCGGGGCCATGGCGGCTTTGGCTACGACCCGATCTTCCTGCTCCCGAGCGGCGTCACCACGGCCGAGCTGCCGGAGACGGAGAAGGACGCGGTCTCGCATCGAGGCCGCGCGGTGGCACATGCGCTGCCGCGCCTGCGAGAGCTCCTGGCCGAGTCCGCCGCGGCCGGCGACCACGCCTGATGGATACAATTGCCCCCCCCAATGGAGCACGCATGAACAACCGTCCTGCGCGCATCCACCCGAGCGCCGATGTGGCAGATACCGCCACGATCGGCAGCGGCACGAGCATCTGGCACGGCGCGCAGGTACGCGAGGGCGCACGTATCGGGTCGGATTGCGTCATTGGTAAGAACGTCTACATCGACGCCGGCGTCGTCATCGGCGACCGGGTGAAGATCCAGAACAACGTGAGTGCCTACGCCGGGGTGACCGTGGAGGACGGGGTCTTCATCGGTCCGCACGTCTGCTTCACCAACGACAAGGTGCCGCGGGCGGTGAATCCGGACGGCAGCCTGAAGACCGATGCCGACTGGGAAGTGAGCGCCACGCTGGTCCGCGCCGGGGCGGCATTGGGCGCCAACAGCACCATCCTGCCGGGCGTGACCATCGGTCGCTGGGCGATGGTCGGCTCGGGAAGCGTGGTGACGCGGAACCTCGCCGACTACGAGTTGGCGGTCGGGAACCCTGCGCGCCGGGTGGGGAGTGCCTGCCCGTGCGGTCAGCCGCTGCGAGACGCGGAGGACGGGATGGCGTTCCATGGCCCCTGCCCCCGCTGCGGGACGCATTTTCCGCCGCGTGCCGGCGAGGCGGGAGGATGAGAGTTCTGACCGTGGTGGGGGCGCGGCCGCAGTTCATCAAGGCGGCGCCGCTGAGTCGGGCCCTGCGGCGTTCGCACGACGAGCTGCTGGTGCATACCGGTCAGCACTACAACGACGCCATGAGCGCGGCCTTCTTCCGCGACCTGGAGCTGCCCGAGCCTGACGTCAACCTGGAGGTCGGCAGCGGGTCGCATGGGGCGCAAACGGCCGAGATGCTCCGTCGCCTGGAGCCGGTCGTCGCCGAGCACCGCCCCGATGGCGTGGTGGTCTACGGAGACACGAATTCGACGCTCGCGGCTGCCATTGTCGCGTCCAAGATCGCGTACGGAGATGGAACCCGGCCCTGGCTCGCCCATGTCGAGGCCGGTCTGCGCTCCTTCAACCGAGACATGCCCGAAGAGCGAAACCGGATCGTCGCCGATCATCTCTCCGACCTGCTGCTGGCTCCGACCGAGACAGCGATGGCACACCTGGCTCGTGAGGGGCTCGCCGAGCGCTCCGAGCTGGTCGGGGACGTGATGGTTGATGCGTATCGCTGGGCCGAGATTCGCTCCGACGCCCACCTGCTTGCGGAAGCCCGTGAGCGACCGGGCCACCTGTTGCTGACGCTCCACCGCGCCGAGAACGTGGACGACCCGGATCGCTTGGCGGCGTGGCTGATGGGCGTGGCCGCCGCGGCTGCCGGGCGGCCGGTCATCTTCCCGGTCCATCCGCGCACCCGGGCCGCCATGGAACGCGCGGGCCTCGAGTTGCCACGCTCGGTGACCGCCATCGGGCCGGTCGGCTACCTGGAGATGGTCGCCCTCGAGCGCTCCGCCTCGGCCATCCTCACCGACTCCGGGGGAGTGCAGAAGGAGGCCTACCTGGCCGGTGTGCCGTGCCTCACGCTGCGCACCGAGACCGAGTGGCCCGAGACGGTGAGCGCCGGCTGGAATCGCGTGATCGGCAATGACCCGGCCGGACTGCGGGCGGCCGTGGCCGACGCCCTTGACATGGACCTCGGGCAGGCGCGCCCTGACCTCTTCGGGAACGGCGCTGCCGCGGAACGTATCGTGTCGGCCCTGGAGCGGCATCATCACCGAAGCGAAGCCGCCCTGCGGCCCCACCACACACCGCAGCCAAAGGAGGCAACCGCGCCGTGATCCCGATCGCACGCCCGCAGATGGGCGAAGAAGAGAAGGACCTGGTCTGGAGTGCGCTCAGCTCCGGCGCGCTTGCCCAGGGTGCCCGCGTCCACGAGCTCGAGGAGCGCTTCGCCGAATTCATCGGGACCCCGTACGCGGTGGCCACCAGCTCGGGTACCACGGCGCTGCACCTTGCCCTGCTGGGCTACGGCATCGGTGCCGGTGACGAGGTGGTGACCGTTCCGTTCACCTTCATCGCCAGCGCCAACAGCATCCTGTATACCGGCGCGCGCCCGGTCTTCGTGGACGTGCTGGAGGCGACCTTCAACATCGACCCGGAGCTGGTCGAGGCCGCCATCACGCCGCGCACCAGGGCGATCATGCCGATCAGCCTGTATGGACAGCCGGCCGACATGCCCGCCATCGCCGCCATCGCCGAGCGCCACGGCCTGGCGGTGGTGGAGGACGCGTGCCAGAGCCACGGTGCAGCCATCGGTGACCGCCGATCCGGCACGTGGGGAGCGGGATGCTTCTCGTTCTACCCGACCAAGAACATGACCACCGGCGAGGGGGGCATGCTGACCACCGCCGACGGCGAGCTGGCCAATCGGGCACGGCTCCTGCGCGAGCACGGCATGAAGGTGCGCTACCACCACGACACGGTCGGCTACAACTTCCGCATGACCGATATTCACGCCTCCATCGGGCTCGGCCAACTTCCAAAACTGGCGGGCTACAACGAGCGCCGGCGAGGCATCGCGGCGCGCTACGACGCCGAACTGCGCGGCGTGATCACTCCGTGGGTCGAGCCGGGCGTGACGCACGTCTACCACCAGTACACCATCCGCGTGAACCGGCGCGACGAGTTCGTCGAGCAGCTCCGCGAGCGCGGCGTGGGGAGCGGCATCTACTACCCGATCCCGGTGCACCGCCAGAAGCCGTTCGTGGCGCTGGGCTACGGCGACCAGCGCTACCCGGTGACCGAGCGGCTCACCGACCAGGTCGTGTCGATCCCGGTGCACCCATCGCTGACCGATGACGAGGTCTCGACGGTGATCGCCGCCGTCAACGAGGTTGCCGCCCTGCTCGGCCCCATCGACGGGGCACCCGCATGACGGGCCCCCAGAAGCGCGTTCTGCGCGCCGGCGTGGTCGGCCTGGGCATGATGGGCCGCAACCACGTGCGCGTGTGGGACGAGGAGGTCGACGGCGTGGAACTTGTTGCGGTCGCCGACCCCGAAGCGGGGGCGGTCCACCGGGCCACACAGGGGCGTGCGGCGCATGGCTACGCCTCGGCCGAGGAGATGCTGGCGGCCGAATCGCTCGACCTGCTGAGCATCGTCGCTCCGACATCACTCCACCTGCCGATCGCACTCGCAGCGCTCAACGCCGGCGCCCACGTTCTCGTCGAGAAGCCGATCGCCGCCAGCCGGGAGGAGGCCGAGCAGATGATCGCTGCGGCCGGCCGCGCCGGGCGGATGCTGACCGTCGGCCATATCGAGCGCTTCAACCCAGCCATCCTGGAGCTCCGACGGCGGTTGGCAGCCGGGGAGCTCGGGCGCATCTTTGAGATCCACGCCACGCGACTCGGCCCCTTCCCGGCACGCATCCGCGACGTCGGGGTCGTGGTGGACCTGGCGCCACACGATCTTGATGTGATGCGATTCCTGCTCGGCTCCGACCCGGTGCGGCTCTACGCCGAGACCGAGCAGCGGATTCACACCGATCACGAGGACCTCTTCGTGGGGCTGATGAAGTTCGCGAACGGTGCGGTCGGGGTGCTCGACATCAACTGGCTCACGCCGACCAAGGTCCGCACCCTGAGCGTCACCGGGGAGCGCGGCATGTACGTCGCCGACTATCTCGCCCAGGACCTGGTCTTCTATCCGAACCCGGACGCGCGCCGGCTCAGTGGGAACGGAGAAGGAGCCGGCGTGGCGTCGGTCGCGGAGGGCGAAATGACGCGCCGCGCCATTCGTCGCCAGGAGCCACTGGTGGTCGAACTGTCCGAGTTCGCGCGGGCCGTGCGGGAGGATGGGCCACCGCCGGTCGACCCGCACGAGGCGATGGTGGCTCTCCTGCTGGCGCGCGCCATGGTGGAATCGGCCCGCAGCGGACGGGTGATCGCCGGACCGGAGCTGCGCGAGGCGCTGGCATGAGGATCGCGGTGGTCGGAATGGGCCACATCGGCCTGCCCCTGGCGGTGCAGTACGCCAGCCGCGGGCACGAGGTGATCGGCTGTGACGTGGCGTCGTGGATCGTCGACGCCATCAACCGCGGCGAGTCGCCGCATGATGATGAGCCCACACTGGGGGAGCGGGTTCCCGCGCTCGTCTCTGCCGGGCTCCTGCGCGCGACCACCGACGACGCCGCCGGCGTGCGAGAAGCGGACGTGGTGGTCGTCATCGTTCCGGTTGTGGTTGACGAGCGGCGGGAGATCGATTTCGGGCCGATCGATGCCGCCACTCGCGATATCGCACGGGGCCTGCAGCCGGGGACGACGGTGATCTACGAGACGACGCTGCCGGTCGGCACCACCCGTGATCGCTTCGGGCCGATGCTCGAGGCCGGCAGCGGGCTGAGCCTCGATCGCGACTTCCACCTCGCCTTCTCGCCCGAGCGGGTGCTGGTCGGGCGGGTGCTGCTGGACCTCCAGCGCTACCCGAAGATCGTGGGCGGCACGAGTCCCGAAGGCACACGCCGCGCCGTCGAGTTCTATCGGTCCGTCCTCGCCAAAGACACCGAGGTGCGCGCGGTGGCGAACGCCGAGACTGCCGAGATGACCAAGCTCGCGGAGACGACCTACCGCGACGTGAACATCGCGCTTGCCAACGAGTACGCCCGCTATGCCGCCAGGCGCGGCATCGACGTGACCGAGGTGATCGAGGCCGCGAACTCGCAGCCGTTCAGCCATATTCACGCTCCCGGCGTCGGTGTGGGCGGGCACTGCATCCCGGTCTACCCACACTTCCTGTTCAACGACGAACCCGATCTGCGCCTCCCGCCGCTGGCGCGCCAGATCAACGAGGAGATGGGGGGCTGGGCGGTCGAGCAGCTTCGTGATCGGATCGGGGCCCTCGACGGCGTCGGCGTGCTCGTGCTCGGGATCGCCTACCGCGCCGACGTGCGCGAGGACGCCTTCAGCTCGGCCTTCCGGATCCGCGACGAGCTGCGGGCCGCCGGGGCGACCGTCTACGGACACGACCCTTACTTCTCTGATGATCACATCCGCTCGCTCGGCTTCGAGCCGTACGATCTGACGGCGCCGAAGGCAGTGCGTGGCGCCATCGTGCAGGCGGGCCACGCCGCCTACCGGTCGATCGACCTTGGTGCGATTCCGGACCTGCAACTGCTGATCGATGGTCGCAACGCGCTGGATCGGTCCACGGTCGAGGCGTCCGGGGTGGCATACCTCGGCATCGGTCGCTGATCGTGGAGGCTGAACCGCGGCGCGTCGGGCTCGCAGCCGGGAGCGGCGTGGTCGTGATCGTGCCGACCTACAACGAGCGCGAGAACCTCGAAGGCCTCGTCGCCGCGGTGCTCGTCGCCCTCCCCGAGGGGAGCGTGCTGGTGGTGGACGACAATTCGCGCGACGGGACCGGCCAGATGGCCGATGCGCTGGCCGCGGACGAGCCCCGGGTGGCTGTTCTCCACCGGGAGGCCAAGGAGGGCCTGGGGGTCGCCTACCGCGACGGATTCCGGTGGGCACTCGACCGACCCGGGACGCGTGCAGTGGTGCAGATGGATGCCGACTTCAGCCACGATCCTGCCGATCTGCCGCGCCTCCTCACGCCCCTCATGCACGAAGCGGACCTGGTGCTCGGAACGCGCTACCTGCCGGGCGGCGGGACCGTCGGGTGGCCCCTGCACCGGCAGCTGATCAGCCGCGCCGGCACGCTCTTTGCACGGACGGTGCTGCTACTGCCGTATCGCGACCTGACCGGGGGCTTCAAGGCCTGGCGACGGGAGGTGCTCGAAGCGGTTCGGCTTCGCGAATCGAGCGCGAGCGGGTATGGATTTCAGGTCGAGACGACGTGGTGGGCGCACCGTCGCGGCGCGAAGATCGTGCAGGTTCCGATCATCTTCCGCGAGCGCGTGGCTGGCCGCTCGAAGATGCGCGGCGGGATCGTTGGCGAGGCGCTGGTGCTCGTCCTCCGCCTGCGCTGGGAGGCGATCCGCGACGCCTTCCGCCGTTCCCGATGAGCCGTGGACGAGCGTGAGCGATGGCAGGACTGGCCCTCTTCGGCTAGCATGGCGCCTCGCCCGATGTTGACAGGTCCCTCTCTCGCCCTGCGGAGAACGCGCTGCCCCCATGTCATTTCGTAGCCGACCAGTTCTCAATCGAAAGCACCGTCCGCGCTGGCAGGACGAGCTGCGCAGTCAGCAGCTCATCATCGGCGGATTCGCGGTCGCCATTGCCGTCGCGGTTGGGATCTTCGGGGCGACCGTCTGGAACGACCACTATGGCGCGCACCTGCGCCAGGTGGCGTACGCGAACGGACAGGCGTACACGTTCGACGACCTGACCAAGCGGATGGACGCGATCGGATCGGAGCTGCAGGCCGCCGGCGGTGATCTCCAGGGCCAACTGGGCGGGACGCGCGATTCGATCATCAACCAGCAGTTGAGCGTCATCAACGACCAGCTGGGTGCCCTTCTCGCGACAGCGACCGAGTCGCTCGTGCTGGGCAATGCGCTGGACCGTGAGGCGGCTGGCTACCGCCTGACCATCACCGCTGCCGAGCTGGATGCCGAGATCACGCGCCGACAATCGCTGCTGGAGCGAATCAAGCTGTCGGTCGTCAGCGTTGATGCGCTACCGGACGACGCGACGGCCGGCGACACGCCGACCGATGCTGATTGGGTGCGTGCCGAGGGTGAGGCGGGCGCCATCTTCGCCGAATTGCAGGGCGGCGCCGACTTCGCGACCGTTGCCCGCGACAAGTCCGACGACCCGGCAGCGGCATTCGACGGTCTCATCGGGTGGCTGCAGGAGGCGGACTTCCAGTACGCGGACTATTTCGCCGAGGTGACCGATGCGAATGCCTCCGCCGGCGACCTGGTCGGCCCGACCAGGGACGACACCGGCTATCACATCCTGCGACTGGATGAGCGCCGCCTCGCCGGACCGGATCAGCCCCTGATCGACCTGCTCTCCGCAGCCGGCGTGACCGACACCGAGTATCGCGCCTATGTGCGCAGCGAGCTGCTGCGCCAGAAGTTCCGCGACCACTTTGAGAACGTCGTGATGACCCGGTACCAGCCACAGCGCAACGTGTCCCAGATCTTCATCGCCGGCGACCAGGGTGTCCCGATTCCGAAGCAGCGCGTGCGCCACTACCTCGCGCAGCCGATCCCTGGAGCCGACGACCAGAGCGTGGCAACCGACGACCAATGGGCCGCCGCGCTGGCGCGGGCGAACGGCTTCCGTGACGACGCACTCGAGCCCGATGCCGATTGGTACGTGATCGCAGCCGACAGCGATGACCCGGGGAGCGGGTCGAAGGGCGGCGACCTGGGCTGGTATGACCCGACCTCCGGTAGCTTCGTCGCCGAATTCGAGGCCGCCATCGCCGACCTGTCGGTCGGTGAGGTGAGCGAGCCGGTGAAGACGCAGTTCGGCTACCACGTCATCCAGGTCACCGATACCCGCACCACCGCGCAGGACCAGGCTGACAAGCTGGTGGCGCGGCTGCGCGACGACCCTGACGCCTTCGCCCAGGTCGCGAAGGAGCAGAGCGAGGACAGCAGCACCGCCTCGAAGGGCGGCGAACTCGGGTGGGTGATTCCGTACCAGCTCGAGGAGGACCTCAGCCACGCCATCTTCGAGATGACAACGCCGGATCAGATCAGCGATGTTATCGAGACCGGGAACGGATTCTGGATCTTCAAGATGGTCGACACTTCGGACCTCCGCTGGGTGCCGAAACAGCAGATCGAACGCGTGCGCCAGTCCGGCTTCACGCGCTGGATCGCGGAGGTGCGATCAGGCTCGCAGATCTGGGTCGATCCCGAATTCACGGCATCCAGCGCCGCCTGAGGTCGCGAAGCGTGGCGTCGTCACCCGGCGTCGACGAGCTCCTTGCGTCAGCCGGACTCGACCCGGCCGACGGAATCCAGGTGGTGTCGGTCGCTCGGCTGGTCTCCATTCCCTTCGACCCGTCCATCCCGCTCGTCCTGCTCGCCGCCCGCGCAGCCGGCCGTCCGGCGCAGGACGCGGCCGGTCCCGCGGTTCTGCCGGGACGGCACGCGCGCGCCAGCGCCCTCGCGGTGCTGACGGCCCTCTACCCGGCGGGACACGCGCTGCGCGCTCTGCCGGAGGGGGTGACCACAGCTCTCGACACGCTCAGCGACGTCGCGTTGGCCGCGAGCGACTGGCTGGTGCCGCCCCTGCCCCTGGTCGACAATCTCGCCTCGCCGCACGGCATGGCAGCCATCTCCGCGCGACTGCGCGCGCCGAACGGATGTCCATGGGACCGAAAGCAGACCCACGCCAGCCTGCGCCCGTTCGTGCTCGAGGAGGCCTATGAGCTGGTCGACGCGATCGAGCGCGGTGGGCCGGCGGAGCTGACCGAGGAGCTCGGTGATCTCTTCCTGCAGATCATCCTCCACGCGCAGCTAGCCGCAGAGGACGGCACGTTCGATCTGACCGATGTCTATCGCACCCTGGGCGCCAAGATCATCCGGCGCCACCCGCACGTCTTTGCAGAGGTGGAGGTGAGCGGTGCCGAGGAGGTGCTGCGCAATTGGGAGACGATCAAGGCGGCCGAGCGGACCGATGCCGGGCACGAGCCATCAGCTTTCACGGGGATCGCCCGTGCGCTGCCCGCCCTCGCCGCCAGCCGGGAGATCCAGGAGCGGGCCTCGTCGCTCGGCTGGGACTGGCCTGCGATCGACGGCGTGTGGGAGAAGGTCGCGGAGGAGCTTGATGAGTTGCACCGCGCCGAGGCGACCGAGGGAGAGGCGGGTCGCGATGAGCGGTTGCACGAGTTCGGTGACGTCCTCTTCGCAACGGTCAACCTGGCACGCTGGATGAAGCTCGACCCGGAGGAGGCGCTCCGCGCTGCAAACCATCGCTGGGTCGCGCGCTATGCCCGCGTCGAGGCGCTCGCGGGGGAGCGGGGCCTGGCGCTCGCCGAACTCGACCCGGACGGCAAGGACCAGCTCTGGAACGAAGTGAAGGCCCGATGAGCCGCGTCGCCATGGTTGCCCACGCGGCTTATCCCGGCGATCCGCGCCTGCGTCGCCAGGCCGACGCGCTGACCAGGGCGGGGCACGAGGTCGACCTGTTCGTGCTGCGTGCCGACGGCGAGGAGGCAGAGGAGCAGATGGGCCCCGTTCGGGTGGTTCGCCTCCCGGTCCGCCGGGTCTTTGGCGGGCTCGCCGGCCACCTCGTCGAGTACCTGGCCTTCGGCGGGATCGCGGCGGTCAGGCTGGCGCGTGAGCACCGTCGTCGTCGCTACTCGTTGGTGCAGGTCGCGACGGTCCCCGACGTTCTGGCCTTCTCGGCTGCGCCCCTGCGCCTCGCCGGTGTGCCGCTCCTGCTCGACCTCCACGAGGACATGCCCGAGTTCTACCGTGACCGCTTCGGGAGCGGAGCGCGACGCGCGCTGCTGCCGCTGGTGGCCGGTGCCGCTCGTGCCTCCGCTGCGGTTGCCGATCAGCTGATCACCGTGCACGAGCCCCTGCGACAGCTATCGATCGCCCGCGGTGTCTCGCCGGACAAGATCTCGGTGGTCATGAACAGCGCCGATCCGCGCCTCTTCGACCCGTCGCGCCACCCGCGCCGCGCCTTCATGGAGGACGGGGAGCTGCGCCTGATCCACCACTCCAGCCTGCAGCGCATCTACGGCGGTGAGGTGCTGGTCGAGGCGGTGGCCCGCATCGGGGACGCGCTCCCGCTGCGCCTCGACGTCTACGGGGACGGGCCGCATCGCGGTGCGCTGGAGGCGGCCGTGGCACGAACCGGCACGGCGGACAGGGTACGAATCAACGGACCGGTGGCGATGGACGACCTGCCGGCGCTGATCGCCGGTGCCGATATCGGTCTGGTGCCGACCCTGCCCGAGCCATACCTGCAGTACTCCCTGTCGACCAAGCTGCTCGAACTGGCCGCCATGGGCACGCCGGTGATCGCCAGCGATCTTTCCACCTTCCGAGCCCACTTCACCGATGACGCCATGCGCTTCGTCCCCGGCGGCAACCCCGAAGCCCTGGCGGCAGCAATCCTCGCCCTGGCGGCTGATCCTGTCGGAGCGGCCGCTCTGGGCCGCGAAGCGCAGCGTCAGGTTGCCGCCTATGACTGGGACGCACAGGCTGCCCGCTATCTCGCCATCGTCGAACGGCTCATGGCACGCTAGGATCTGACCCGGCGGGGCGTGGCGCAGCCTGGCAGCGCGCCTGCTTTGGGAGCAGGAGGTCGCCCGTTCGAATCGGGCCGCCCCGACCAACCACGATGATGGAGGAGCCCGCGCGACTGATGGCCTCGGAGTCCGGTGTCCGCGGGGGACCGATCACATCGGTGTCGGTGCCGATCGCGCCAACGCCGCTCGGCTACCGCATCGCGAAGCGCACCCTGGACATCGTCGCCTCGTCCCTGGGCCTGGTACTCGTGTCACCGGTCCTGGCAGCGGTCGCCGTCGCCATCACCATCGAGTCAGGCGGCCCGATTCTCTTTCGCCAGCAGCGTCTGGGCCTGGGCGGCAGCCCGTTCACGGTCTACAAATTCCGCAGCATGTTTTCCGCCGCCGACCAAGGGAGCCATCGCGCACACGTGCGCGACCTGATTCGCGGCGGCGGTGGCGAGGCTGAACGCGCCGAAGGAGTCTGGGTTCCCGTCGCGGCGGACCCGCGCGTCACGAGGTTGGGCGCCTTCCTGCGTCGATCGCATCTCGACGAGCTGCCCCAGCTCATCAACATCGTGCGCGGCGAGATGAGTTTGGTCGGGCCACGCCCGCCCATCCCGTACGAGGTCGAAGTGTACGAGCCCTGGCACCTGCGCCGGCTCTCGGTGGTGCCCGGACTGACCGGGCTCTGGCAGGCGACCGCCTGGGGAAGAGCAAGCTTCGACGAGGGCGTCGCGCTCGATCTTGCCTACATTGATCGGCGGTCCTTCTGGTTCGACCTGGGGCTCATCCTTCGCACGCTCGGGCAGATCGTCATCGGCCGCCAGTTCTAGCCGGCCGGCAGATCCTGGCCACCGTCGCCGCCCAGATCGGGCAGCACGGCGAGGCCTGAGCCGATTCCGAGGAGCAGCCAGAAGAGGAACGCCATGCTGTTCGCTTCCAGCAGCATGGTGGTCAGCGAGTTGATGGTCAGTGCCGCGATCGCTCCCACACCTCCGGCCAGCATCATTCGTCGCGGACCCGACGCCGTGCGCGCACTGCGGAGCATCGGCTGGAGCATGGCGCCGATCATCCCCCCGAACACGACCAGCCCGACCACGCCGCTCTCAACCAGCAGGTGCAGCCAGAAGTCGTCGACGGTGCGTTGACTGGGGTTCACGAAGAGCTCATCGGTCCCGTATCTCGCGTAGACCGGGGTCCCGAAGATGTCCGCCGCCGCACCGCCGTAGCGGCCCGGGCCAACGCCAAGCACCGGATGGTCGCCGATGATGGGCAGCGCGTTGAGGGCGAAGAGGGTGCGCAGGTCACGCCCCTCACCGATCGTGTCGAAGCGGCCGAAGGTCGATCCGAGCAGGTCGGGCCGCTCTTTGCAGGTATCGCACAGCAGGTTGCGTGGCATGAACATGGCGGCGGCAAGCGTGACCACCATCACCACCAGCCCAAGCCGCAGGGCGCGACGGTCAAGGACCAATGCGGCAAGCGCGAAGCCGCCGACCGCGCCCAGCCATCCGCCGCGTGAGAACGACAGCCACAACGCGAGAAGCAGCAGCGCCGCTCCGGCCAGTGCCAGTCGACGGCCGCGGGTCGATGAAAGGCCGGTGGCTCCGAAGAGCGCGAACGGGATTGCCGCCGAGAGGAAGGCGGCGAGCGTGTTCGGATCCCCGAAGAACGCGGCCAAGCGGTAGAGCTCGCCATATCGGCCCTGGATGGCGGAGAGTCCCAGCAGATGCGGTGAGAGGAGGGCCTGTGCCGTGATGACCAGTGCGGCCAGCAGGGCAAGGGCGATCACCCAACCGATGGCAAGCCTTGCCTGCAGTGGGGTAAACCCCACGATCCGGGCCAGCACAAAGAGCCCGACCGCGTCCAGCGTAAAGCCGATCCCTGCCACCGCCTGGACGGCCGGCACCCCGTTCAGCACCGCCGACGCGAGCGACAGCAGCACGAAGCCCAAGGCCAGCCCGACGGTCGGGTGAACGAGTGCGGCGCGCAGCGTCCCGCGACGCCACGCCTGGAAGGCCAGGACGCTGCCCACGGCAACCAGCAGTGCTTCCGATGTGAAATGGGCCAGTGGCTCTGCCTCGGGGGTAAGCAGGCCGGGCAGGAGGTACCGATCGAGGATCGGCGACAGCGCCACCACGAGCAGGACTGCTCGTGGCCAGGCCACGGCCGCTAGGGCGGACAGGGCCACCAGGGCGAGAACGGCCCCCGCGAAGGCGACCATCGAAACGCGCGAGGCCGGGATCGCCAGAACGGCCAGACCGATCCATGCGGCGATCGTGATCGGACCCGAGACCGTCGCGCTGCGCGGCGCAAAGCTCACCCCGGAATGCTCAGCAGCTGCAGGATGCTTTCCGCCCGCGCGTCCCAAGAGTTCGTCGCCGCGGCGCGCCTGGCCGCGGCTCCCCACTGTTCAATCTGCTCCGTCGTGGCTGCGGCGACCAGTGCAATGCCGTCGGCAAGTCCCTCCGCGGTATCGGTGACGACCACCCCGCATTGGGCGGCTCGCACGATCGCGGCCGTCTCCGTGGTATCGGTCACCACCAGCGGGCGTCCGTAGCCGAGATACTCCATGACCTTGATCGGCACCGCCAGGTCGTTGTAAGGCGTCTTGCGGCGGGGCGTGATGCTTAGTAGCACCCCGGGAAGGAGCGCATCGATCTCACGATGCTCGGCGCGCACCACACGGAGCCAGGAGGGGAGCGGGCCGGGCGGCTCATCTCCAGCGCGTGCGACGCATATCAGCTCTACCGGGTTCCCCCGGGCGCGCACCAGCTCCATTGCCTCGAGGAGGATCGCGCCACCGTGGGCTGGGTAACGCAGGCTTCCGACGAAGAGCAGGCCGCGTGCCGTCGGATCGACCGGGGGAGCCTCGGCTAACCGCGCTCCGGGCGGCAGTAGCGGAGCCGCCTCGCCCCGTCGTTGGTCGCCAAGCACGACGTCTGCCAGCCCGCGCGACGGGAAGGCGACGGTCGTCGAAAGCCGCATGAGGGTACGGGTGGCCGGCAGGAAGAGAAGTCGAGAAAGACGCCGCTTCAACGTCGCAGCTTCGTAGTACTCGGGAAAGAGCTGCTGAGCATCACGCACGTACGTCAGGATCGGGATCCCCCGGGCGCGCGCGACCGCGAGGAAGGCGAGGTCAGCCGGGCCGGGCAGGGTTGTTGCGTTCTCGACGTAGATCCCCGCCAATCCGCGCGCCCGGCCGCCCGCGAGGTACGTGGCCAATCCGCGCGCCCGGCTGGCGCGCAGTCCAGAGATGACATCCAGGTCGACGCGGCGGGCCAGCGCGTCGCGGAGCTGCGTAATGCGCGTTGTGGCACCCCACAGGCCGCGGTCGAGCGGGTACATCGAAACGAGCAGCAGCCGCTGTCTGCCATCCAGCCCCTCCGTGCCCGTCATGGGCCGGCCTGCGACGGGTCCTCGGCCTGGCTGCCCAGATACCAGCCCTCGAGTTCCGGGCCGAACAGCCGTTGCATCTCGGACCGCACGTCGCTGCGCCGGGGGATCAGGAGGTAGTTGACCAATGGTTCAAGCGGCGGGTCCACGAACTCGGGGTAGCCAAGCACGACGCGTTTGATATCGGGCCCGGTGATGAGGGGCAGCAGGCTGGCAAGATCGCCCGCCAGCGAGCGAGGAAAATCGGTCTCCACG
>JBDSIN010000017.1:0-6150 GCA_039917955.1 Candidatus Limnocylindria bacterium | reverse complement strand
ACATCGAGCGGCTCGACCGCTCGCAGGCTGCCCAGGGCAGGGTGGGGATTTCCGGGGCGCGGCTGTGGATCGTCATGACCCTCATCCGGCGGCGCGCATTCGGCGAAGCTCGTGCTCGGTTGGCCGTACAGGACCCGGTCCGCGACACTCAGAATCGGGATCTGACCCTCGAAGCGTGGGCCGACCTGATCGCGGCGGAGGGGGCCTGGGATGAGGCGTCCGCCATCGTCGCCGAGGCTCGCGACTGGGCAGGCCGGACCGGGCTGCGGTTCCTCCCCGGCGTCGCCGACCGTCTCGAAGGGCAGGCGGACCTGGCGGGCGGCGAACACGTGCGGGGCACTGCCCTTCTGGAGCAGGCTCGGGACACCTTTACCAAGCTGGAGGTCCCCTGGGAGCGCGCCCGGACCGAGCTGTCGCTGGCGGAGGCGTACCTCGGTGCCGCCAGTCGGACCGAGGCGGCGACGGCTGCCCAGGCGGCGCTGGAGACCTTCACCGCCCTCGGCGCGCCGGGCGAGATCAAGCAGGCGGCCGCCCTACTTGCCCAGACGACCGAGTAGGCGAACTTCCGGCGATCGGGGTGCCCCGCATGCGCCGGCTCGGCAAGAGGCTGGCCTCTTCGTTGGACTCCGTCTGGCCACGCGGCTACTGTGATCGCCATGACGCATCCGCCGACCTCAATTGAAGCCAAAGCCAGCGCCGAGCGCGCCCGTGTAGCGTTCGCCGAGCACAACTGGTCGGAGGCGATCGAGCTGCTGCGTGCCGGCGACGCAGGCGGCGCCCTCACGGCCGCCGATCTCGACGACCTCGGCGAGTCGGCCTGGTGGATGGGACGCCTCGGGGAAGCGATCGAGGCGCGAGAGCGCGCGTTTGCTGCGCATAGAGCAGCAGGCGATCTGCGCCGCGCCGCCGCAACCGCCCTCGCGTTGGCCACCGACTACAGCCACCGGCTGCAGAGCCCGGTCGCCTCCGCCTGGGTGCAACGCGCGGAGCGCCTCCTCCGGGAGCTGCCCGAGTCGCGAGAGCACGGGTACCTGCAGCGGCCGTACATCGGTGCCGCACTTGCGCGCGGATCGTTCGATGAGGCCCTGCTGGGCGCGGAACGCCTCCTGGAGATCGCCCACCGGCTGGGCGATCCGGATCTGGAAGCGCTGGGCCTCCAGGACAAGGGCCGGGTGCTCATCGCGGTCGGCCGGGTCGAGGAGGGCATGGTGCTCCTCGACGAGGCGGTGGTCGCCGCGGTAAGCGGTGCAGTGTCGCCGCACGCGACCGCCGTCGTGTACTGCAATGCGACCGTGGCGACTGCCGATCTCACCGACTACCAGCGCGCCAGCGAGTTCGCCGATGTCGCCAAGCGCTGGTGCGACCGACAGGCGATTGCTGGCTTCCCCGGGATGTGCCGCGTGCGGCGCGTCGAGATCATTCGGCTGCGCGGTGCATGGGCGGAGGCCGAGGCCCAGGCGCGACTAGCCTGTGACGAGTTGCAAGAGTTCAGCCTCGTGTACGCCGGGGAAGGGTTCTACCAGATCGGCGAGATTCGCCTGCGGATGGGCGATCTTGAGGGCGCCGAGAAGGCCTTCTCGCAGGCGCACGAGATGGGTCGCGATCCCCAGCCGGGACTCGCCATGCTGCGCCATGCGGAGGGTCGGACCGATGCCGGCGCCAAGCTTCTCGACCGCGCTCTCGGTGACCTGGCGGCTCTGCCACTGGACCGGGCTCGCCTGCTGCCGGCCGAAGTAGAGCTGGCCCTGGCGCTGCACGATCTCGGGCGGGCGGAGGCGGCCGCGGGCGAGCTCGAGCGGATCGCATCCCAGTACGGCACCCACGTACTCCGGGCAGCGGCCGGCGTCGCTCGAGGGACCGTGGCGCTCGCTGGGGGCGAGTACGAGTCGGCGATCGAGTCGCTGCGAGTCGCGTTGCGGATCTGGCGGGAAGCCGATGCGCCCTACGAGGCGGCCCGGACGAGGACCTCGCTTGCGGAGGCGTACCTTGCTGCTAGGGATCCGGAGACTGCCGAGCTCGAACTGAGCGCTGCGGCGACGGTATTCGAGCGACTCGGGGCAGCCCCCGACCTGAAGAAGGTCATCCGGCAGCGCGCAGACGTGGCCGAGGGTGAGCAAGGTACGTCAGTCGCGGGCCGCGCTGTTCGCACCTTCATGTTCACCGACATCGTGCGCTCCACGAATCTCATCGAGGCGGTCGGTGACGACGCGTGGGGCGGCCTGCTGGCATGGCACGATGAGAAGATCCGCGCACTCCTTCGCGATCACGGCGGGCAGGAGGTCCACCACGCGGGCGACGGTTTCTTCGTCGCGTTCTCGAGCGCCGATGCCGCCGTCGACTGCGCGCTGGCCATCAGGCGGACATTTGGCGAACAGCGACGTCAGCACGGCTTCGCGCCATCGGTGCGTATTGGCCTGCACAGCGCCGAGGCGCTGAAGACTACGACCGGCTACGAGGGACGCAACGTCCACATCGCCGCTCGAATCGGCGCGCTGGCCGGTCCGGACGAGATCCTGGCCAGCCGTGCCACCCTCGATGCAGTGGGCGGGTCGCTGGAGCATGGATCACCGCGGATGGAGCGCCTGCGCGGGATCGCCAAGCCGGTCGAGGTCGCGGTGCTGGCCTGAGCGGCCTGAGGTCAGTGCGCGGCGTCGGGCTCGAACTGGCGCACCCGGCGAGCGAGGGACTCGAGGAGCTGCGTGCGGACCGTCGGCATCTCGTCCATCAGCATGTGGAAGTCCCGATGCCCGACCACGAGCAATTGGGACGGCTCGGTGAGCGTGATGGTCGCCGTTCGTGGCCCCTCATCGAGGAGCGCGATCTCACCCACGACGTCGCCGTCTACCCGTTCCGCGATCACGCGCCCGTCGCGGTTAACCTCGGCTCGGCCACGCACGATAACGTACATCTCGTGGCCCGCCTCACCCTGGCGCATGAGAACACGTCCTGCTGGCAGGTCGATCTGATCGGTGAGCATCCCGACCCGCTCGAGCTCGCGGCGGCCGAAGCCGCTGAAGAGGGGAATTGACTTCAGCAGGTCGAGCTTCGCGTCCTGGGGCGACATGGGCTCCTCGTAGCGATCAATCTTGAGCGAAGGATAGCGCCCAACAGCGGGCGATGGAACAGGTCCGCATCACGCAGCGGGTGGGTGGCGCTGCGCCACCGAGGCGAGTGAAGTCTTGGAGCGGGAGACGAGGATCGAACTCGCGACATCGACCTTGGAAGGCCGATACGTGCGAGCGTTGTGGCACCGTGCTCAGAGGCCCGAGCGAATCGTGTCCAGTTATCGTGTTGTGAAAGTGACGTCGCGGAATGTGCGTCGGACCCGCCCGGACATTTCTCAGCCTTGTGCTGGATACCTTCGGGGACCGCGACGGGGCTCGAATCCCAATTCAGCACGGACCTCAAGCAGCGCTCCAATTCGCTTGCGACACGCGCGCTCTGAGGTGGCGGGCCTCAGCCGCTCGTCCCGTGACGGAGACGTTGCCCTGGCGCATCATGCCGCCTGTGCCACGCGATCTGCCCTCCGGACCCGTCACGTTCCTGTTCACCGACATCGAGGGCTCGACCAAGCTGCTTCAGGAGCTTGGTGAGGCGGGGTACGCCCATGCCTTGGCCGAGCACCGCCGCATCCTGCGCGAAGCCTTCGTCCAACACGGAGGGGTCGAGGTCGACACGCAGGGTGATGCCTTCTTTGTCGCGTTCCCAACGGCGCCAGGTGCGCTGCGGGCCGCGGCCCAGGCGCGCGCCGACCTCGCCTCGGGCCCGATCCGGGTGCGGATGGGAATCCACAGTGGCACCCCGCACCTGACTGACGAGGGCTACATCGGCGAGGTGGTGCACGAGGGGGCGCGGATCGCGGCGGCCGGCCATGGTGGTCAGGTCCTGATCTCCGCCACCACCGCGACCCTCATCGGCACCGGGGGGCTCCACGACCTCGGCGAGCATCAGCTCAAGGACTTCGCCGAGCCGATACCCATCTTCCAGCTTGGCGCAGAGCGCTTCCCACCTCTGAAGACGATCTCCAACACGAACCTGCCGCGCCCGGCCAGCTCGTTCATCGGCCGTGATCGGGAGGTCGAGGAGATCGTCTCGCTGCTCGGGAACGGCGCTCGCCTGCTGACCCTGACCGGCCCCGGCGGCTCGGGCAAGTCGCGCCTGGCGATCGAGGCGGCCGCGGAGCTGGTCCCCAAGTTCAAGGCGGGCGTGTTCTGGGTCGCGCTGGCGCCGCTGCGAGATCCAACGTTGGTGACCGCCAGCATCGCCACCACGCTCGGCGCCAAGGGCGACTTGGTGAAGCACATTGCCGAGCGGGAGATGCTGCTGGTGCTCGACAACCTCGAGCAGGTCGTCGCCGCCGCGCCCGATCTCGCAACGCTGGTCGAGGCGTGCCGCAACCTGCGGCTGCTGGTGACCAGCCGCGAGCGGCTGCGCGTCCGCGGTGAGGTCGAGTATCGCGTCCCGCCGCTCGACGAGACCGATGCGGTGGAACTGTTCTGCACACGCGCGGGCACACAGGCCGACGAGGCGGTCCGCCAACTCTGTCGCGCGCTCGATAACCTCCCGCTCGCGCTGGAGCTGGCCGCCGCACGGGCGAGCGTCCTGTCACCGGTGCAGATCCTCGAGCGCCTGACGCGTCGCCTCGACCTCCTCAAAGGCGGACGGGATGCCGACCCCCGCCAGCAGACGCTGCGGGCGACGATCGCGTGGTCGTACGACCTGCTTGCGACCAAAGAGCAGCGGCTGTTCGCGCGGCTGGCCGTGTTCGCCGGCGGCTGCGCGCTCGGCGCTGCCGAGGCGGTTGCCGACGCCGACCTGGACACCCTCCAGTCGCTCGTCGACAAGAGCCTCCTCCGCCACACGAACGAGCGGTTCTGGATGCTGGAGACGATCCGCGAGTACGCCGCCGAGCGACTGGAGGAATCGGGCGAGGGCGAAGCGCTGCGCCGCCGCCACGCAGATCATTTCGTGGCCCTCGCCGAGGAGGCGGAACCCAGCATTCTCGGAGTGAACCCCGGCGAGTGGCTCGACCGCCTGGAGTACGACCACGACAATCTGCGGGCCGCGCTCGACCGGCTCGGAGCCTCAGGGGAGACGCAACTCGCCCTGCGGCTCGCAGGCGCCGTCTGGGAATTCTGGTGTCTCCGTGCTCACTTCGGAGAGGGTTGGCGCTGGCTCGAGAACCTGCTCCGTGCGGACGAGCGACCGACATCGGCGCGCGCGAAGGCGCTCACCGGGGCGACCCATCTCGCGCCCAGCGCCGGGGCGGACGCTGCGGAGCACCGGCTCCGGGCTGAGCAGGCGCAGGCGCTCCATCGCGAGCTCGGCGACGCGTGGGGCATTGCCTACGCGGAGTACCAGTTCTCCCATGTCTTCACCGAGGCCGGCGACTTTGCGGCCGCGCTGCCGCTTATCGAGAAGAGCGTGGGACGACTTCGCGAGGTGGGCGACGAGCACCGCGCCCTGCAAGCCATGCGCGCGCTCGCCTGGTGCTGGTTCGAGCTGGGCAACTTGGAACGCGCCAGGAGTCTCTACGAGGACTTGCTCCGGGGCGCGCGCGCGGCGCTTGACCGGCAGCAGGAAGCGCGGGCCCTGGCCGTGCTCGCGCAGTTCGCCACTGACGAAGGACGGCCACAAGACGCGCTCGCGCTGCTGAACGAGGCATATCACATCGACCGCGAACTTCGCGATTCGCGTGATATCGCCGAGGATCTGATCCGGTTTGCCCGGACCCTCGCCCTTGCGGAGCGGGCGGAGGCTGCTGTCCGGCTCCTCGCCAGCTCGCACGCCATGCAGGAGGAGTTCGGAATCGCCTCGCCAGCGTACATCACCGCATTCAAGGAAGAGGCTCTCGCAACGATCCGCGCGCAGCTCGACGAAGGCGCCCTCGCCGAGGCCTGGGAGGAAGGCCGCGTGCTGACGGCGGACGAGGCAGTCGCGCTCGCCCTTAACTCCTTGGACTGAGCGCGCCGGAGCACGGGTGGGATATCGGTCGGCCAGGACGCTTCGGTTTCGGCTTCCTTCTTGCTGTCGTCCAAGACGTCGCGAAGCTGCGTGTCGCCGAGCGCAGTGGCAAACCACAGGAGGGCTTCAGGGAGCCTCAGCGTGTCCGAGTCAAGGGGAAGTGGCCGAGTTGTGGTTTGGTCCGGA
>JBDSIN010000016.1:0-7379 GCA_039917955.1 Candidatus Limnocylindria bacterium | reverse complement strand
ACCTGGTGATTCCGCGCGATCAGCTCGGCCTTGTCTGCGCCGAGCAGGTTGAAAGCGCGCCTGATGTCACAGACGTTGAGCGGCTCGTAATTCTGGTTGAGGACAAGTACCGCCGCGTTGAGCAATCGCGCCTCCGTGGTGGCGAATGATAGCAACGGCCGGCCACCTGCCCCCGCGTGCGGGTCGAGGCGAGGCCGCGAGTACAATGGATGGCCGGATGCGGCTCGCGGAGTCGCCGCCGCTCCGCACACGAATTCGCATCACAGAGGCTGCATTGGCCACCATCGAGACGAGCACATGGACGACGAAGGTCGGGCTGGCCCGCATGCTGTCGGGCGGCGTGATCATGGACGTGGTGACCGCTGACCAGGCGAAGCTCGCCCAGGAGGCGGGCGCGGTCGCCGTCATGGCCCTTGAGCGCGTCCCGTCCGACATCCGCAAGTTCGGCGGCGTCGCCCGCATGAGCGACCCCAAGCTGATCGAGGAGATCAAGGCCGCCGTCACCATCCCGGTGATGGCCAAGTGCCGCATCGGTCATTTCGCCGAGGCGCAGATCCTCCAGCAATTGGAGGTCGACTTCATCGACGAATCCGAGGTCCTGACGCCGGCCGACGAGGAGCACCACATCGACAAGCACGAGTTCCGTGTGCCGTTCGTGTGCGGCTGTCGCGACCTGGGCGAGGCGCTGCGAAGGATCGGCGAGGGGGCGGCCCTGATCCGGACAAAGGGCGAGGCTGGGACCGGCAACGTGGTCGAGGCGGTCCGCCACATGCGCGCGGTGGTGCGCGGGATCCGCGAGCTGGCCGGGATGCGCCCCGACGAGTTGTACGCTGCGGCAAAGGAGCTGCGCGCGCCGCTCGACATCGTGCGACAGACCGCCACCCTGGGTGAGCTGCCGGTTCCGAACTTCTCCGCCGGCGGCGTCGCCACCCCGGCCGATGCCAGCCTGATGCGCCAGCTCGGCGCCCAGTCGGTCTTCGTTGGCAGCGGCATCTTCAAGAGCGAGCATCCCGAGCGCGTCGCTCGGGCGATCGTGATGGCCACCACCCACTGGGACAACGCCGAAATCCTGGCCGAGGTGAGCACCGGACTCGGTGAGCCGATGCACGGGCTCGAGCTCTCCGAGATCCCGGCTGAGGAACGCCTGGCCCTCCGCGGCTGGTAGGCGAGACGACAGGACCGATGGCGCAGCCTGCGCCGATGGCGGCACCCTCCCCCGTCGACCGCGCACCCCACAGGCGGGTCGGCATCCTCGCGCTGCAGGGCGACGTGCGCGAACACGCCGATGCAATCCGGGAGATCGGCGCTGAGCCGGTCGAGGTGCGACTGCCGCGCGACCTGGTGGACCTCGACGCTCTGATCCTGCCCGGCGGCGAATCGACCACCATGCGCAACCTGATCGACCGATACGGCCTGCGAGAGCCGATCCGGGCCTTCGCCGATGGCGGGGCACCGATCTTCGGTACCTGCGCGGGCCTGATCCTGCTGGCCGCGCGCATCGCCGACGGCGACGAGCCGGTCCTGGGCCTCCTCGACGTGACCGTCCAGCGCAACGCCTATGGGCGCCAGCTCGACTCCTTTGAGGCCGACCTCTCGGTGCCGGCGCTCGGTGCGGAACCGCTTCATGGTGTATTCATCCGCGCGCCGGTAGTGAGCGAGCTGGGTGACGGCGTGGAGGTACTTGCCCGGGACGCAGATGAACGGCCGATCGCCGTGCGGCAGGGTCGGATCCTGGCCACCGCCTTTCACCCGGAATTGACCTCGGACCGGCGCATGCACCGTCTCCTGCTGGAGATGATCGACGAGTGACCGATGATGCCGGCCTGATCCGCCCGGCCCGCCTGGCAGACCGCCAGGCCCTCGCGGCGCTGTCCCGGCGCGTGCATCTGTCGGAGGAGTCGCATCGGCGGTCACTCGGCGTCCCCGCGCCGCCCGAGACCCTCACGCGCATCAGCCTGGCCGATCTCGTTCGGTCGTGGCTGCCGCTGCGATCACCGTCTGTGCATCTGGTCGCGGAGTCGGACGGCGAACTGGTCGGCTCGTGCCGAGCGATCGAGGAGCCGCATCGCGACGACTGGGTGATCACCGAGCTCGATGCTGCAGACGCCCCGATGGCCGCCGAGGTGCGCTTCGCGCTCCTGCAGGCCGTGGTCGAGGAGGGCGCGAAGCACAACGTCGCGCGTTTCCATGCCGCGTGCTCCGATGCTCCCGAGAACCTGACCCTCTTCCGCCAGATCGGCTTTGCCGCTTACGCCGCGGAGGAGATCTTCTACCGCCCACCGGATCGGGAGCGTGGCGCGCGTTCGTGGCTGCGCACCATCCTGCCGAGCGGGACGCCCGGCGCCTCCTCCGAGGGTTTGGCGCAGCCGTCGCTGCAGTCGATCGGTCCGGCCGACGCCTGGCACCTCTTCGACCTGTGGACGCACGCCACGCCACCGGCCGTTGCCCGCGTGGAGGACTACAGCGCCGCCGACTGGGAGCCGGTCGGACATGAGGGAGTGGTGCCGCGCAGCAGCCTCAACCCGCTCCTCCACTTCAGCTCGGTGAACGGGTGGGCGGTCCACGAAGGGCAGCGGCTCGGTGCTTTCGCTCAGCACGGCGCGAGCCGCGAGGGACCGCACTATCTGCGCTTCCTGATCCGCGAAGGCGCTGACGGCGGCCGCTTCCTCCAGACGGTTCTCTCCGCGCTCGGTGGCGAGGCGGCGGCGGCAGGGATCATCGCTCCAGTGCGAACATACGAGGCGGCGGGCCTTGCGGCGGCCGACTCCGCGGGGTTCGAGCCGATCGGCGAAGTGACCATGCTCGTCCGGGAGGTCCGCGCCTCGGCGCGCCAACCGGCCATGGTGCCGGCGATCTGAGAGTCAGGATGAGAAAGCAGCCAACCAGCGTGACCCGACAAGCCACGACCGACGACCTCGACGCCCTCCTGGCGGCGCTCCCGCCGGAGATCGTCGCGCGCCTGCGCGAATTCGCCAACCGGGCCGACCTGCTCGAAGTGGTGCTCGACCTCGGGCGCCGCCCGGAGGCGCGCTTCACCCACGGCGAAGAGGTTCTGCTCGACCGCGAGATCGGCGACGCCGACATCGCGCACGTGATCGACCACATCGGCGCATTCGGCGACGACAACCGCGCCGGGATCGAGCGCACGCTGCACCGGATCAGCGCCATCCGCAATCGGGCCGGCAATGTGGTCGGCCTCACCTGTCGCATCGGCCGGGCCGTCTTCGGCACGATCGACATCATTCGTGACATCGTCGAGGACGGACAGAGCGTGCTGCTGCTGGGGCGGCCCGGCGTCGGGAAGACGACCATGCTGCGCGAGGTGGCCCGCGTCCTGGCCGACGACCTCGGCAAGCGCGTGATCGTGGTGGACACCAGCAACGAGATCGCCGGCGACGGCGACATCCCGCACCCCGGCATCGGGGACGCGCGCCGGATGCAGGTGCGGACACCCACCGAGCAGCACGCGGTGATGATCGAGGGGGTTGAGAACCACATGCCCGAGGTGATCGTCATCGACGAGATCGGGACTGAGCTGGAGGCGGTCGCCGCGCGCACGATCGCCGAGCGCGGCGTGCAGCTGGTCGGCACCGCCCATGGCAACACGCTCGACAACCTGATGCTCAACCCGACCCTGTCGGACCTGATCGGCGGGATCCACTCGGTCACCCTGGGCGACGAGGAGGCCCGCCGCCGCGGCACCCAGAAGACGGTGCTCGAGCGCAAGGCGCCGCCCACCTTCGACGTGGTGGTGGAGATCGTCGATCGGGACAGCGTGATCGTGCACCGCAACGTGGCCGAGACGATCGACGCCATCCTGCGCGGCCACATGGTCCCGCCGGAATCCCGTTGGCGCGAGGGTGGAGAGGTGCGGGCCGCCACCAAGTACGACTATGCGCTGAGCGAGACGTCGGCCGGCAATCCGGCATTCGCTCCCCTCGAGCCGACCGGCAGTTTCGGCGCATTCGGGCGCGGACGCGGATCGGGCAGGAGCGGCGGAGCGATGGGCCTGCGACCGCTGCCCGGTCGCGCCGGCACGCGCGAGCCTGGACGCGGCGGGCGCATCCTCCCCGGCGAGCGGTTCGCGGGCGAGCAGCCAGATTCCGCCGGGGAGCGCTTCGAGGCGGCGGAGGCCTCGGACCCGCGCCGCCAACTGGAGCAGAGCCTCCGCGATTCGACACACGCACCGGAGCGGGCCAGCCGGCAGGACGGTCCCCGCGCCGGACGCGGCCGGTCCCATCGGCCGCTCAACCTGCTCGGCTTCGGGGTCAGCCGCAAGCGGCTGGAGCAGGCGGTCCGCGAGCTCGGGGTGCCGGTCACCGTGGGACGCGAGCTCGACGAAGCCGACGCCGTGGTCACCCTGCGGAACTACTACCGCAGAAAGCCGAGCGCCCTGCGGGACGCGGAGGCCGGCGGGATTCCGATCTACGTCCTCAAGACGAACACCGCGGTGCAGATGGAGAACCTGCTGGCCAGCCTGTTCGACCTCGAGGCGGACCCGTCCGAGGCAGCGCTGCGCGAGACGGCCGAGGCGATCGGCCTGGTGCAGTCGAGCGGTGCGCCCATGGAGCTCGCCCCGCAGAACGCCTACATCCGGCGTCTGCAGCACCAGATGGCGGAGCGCAACAGCCTCATGTCCCGATCCCGTGGGTCGGAGCCGAACCGGCGGGTCGAGTTGCTCCCCGAGGAGGGGCGTGCGTGGCGCTGAGCCGGTGAACAGCGCAACCCGGCGCGGGCGCTTCATCACGCTGGAGGGTCCCGACGGCAGCGGTAAGACAACCGCCGCGCGGCACCTGGCGGAGTGGCTTCGCACCCGCGGCGAGACGGTCGTGCTGACCGGTGAGCCCGGTGGTACCCCGGTCGGGGAGGAGGTGCGGCGCCTGCTGCTCCATCTCCGCGACGTCTCCGATGATCTCGACCCGCGGGCCGATGCGCTCCTCTTCGCTGCCGCGCGCGCCCAGCACACGGCACGGCTGATCCTCCCCGCCCTCGAGCGGGGCGAGCACGTGGTCTGCGCCAGGTACCTCGACTCGTCGCTGGCGTACCAGGGCGCCGCCTACGGAATCGACGCCGGCGAGATCCGTGGTCTCCAGCGCTTCGCCACGTACGACACGCTGCCGGACCTCACCATCCTGGTCGACGTGCCGGTCGAGGTCGGGCTGGGACGCAAGCGACGCGGCGCCTGGAACCGATTCGAGGACACCGAGGGAGTGCGCTTCTTTGAGACCGTCCGCGCCGCCTACCTGGACCTGGCCGCCGCCGAGCCGGAGCGCTACCGGATGATTGACGGCTCGGGCAGCGTCGAAGCGACCGACGCGGCGGTTCGCGGTGTGGTCGAGCCGCTGGTCTTCGGGCGCCCGCCTGCGGCATAATCGCCTCGGACGGATCCGCGCCCACAACCCGACCGTCCATGCAGACGTGAGGAGCCCCGCACCATGAAGCTCGTGACCGCCATTGTGCACAGCGAGGACGCCGGCACCCTCGTCGACGCCCTGCTCGAGAAGGAATTCCGGGCGACGCGACTGCAATCGTCGGGCGGCTTCCTCAAGCAGGGGAACGCCACCATCCTGGTGGGCGTCGAGGACGACCAGGTGGACGCCGTCCTGGCAATCGTCAGCGCCAATTGCCACTCCCGCCGCCAGTTCGTCAACCCGATGCCGCCGATCATGGAGCCGGGTGAGTTCTACATGCCCTACCCGGTCGAGGTCGAGGTCGGCGGAGCCACGGTCTTCGTCCTCCCGGTCGAGCGCTTCGAGCGCCTGTAGCCCCTCCGGCGACCGATACCGATGGCGGCGCCGGACTGGCTCGCCGCCGTTGAGCCGGACGCTCCCGATGTGGTCGCCGTCTGGCGCCTGATCGATACAGACTTCCGCTCAGCGCGCCGCGAGCTGCGCCGGCGGGCCGGCCCCGGGTCCGCTGAGCGGGTGCTGGCCCAGCAGGAGGCGGTCGCCGATGCACTCGCCGCTGCCCTGGGCGGGATCTCCGACGAGATGCTCCGCGCACCCGGCGGGGAGGAGGACTGGAACGTGGCCCAGACCTTCGCCCACACCACCGGGGCCCGCCGCTGGCTCGCACGCGCGGGCGCCTGGGCGGCACGCGACGTGTGGCCGACCGAGGTCCCGGCAGTCGTCCCCGGCGTACCCGGCGCGCCCGACGCCGAGCGCGAGGAGCTGTTGACACTCCTCGCCAAGAGTCGACGCTCGATGGCCGAGTCGGCGGCCGCCATCGCCGGGCACGAGTCCGATCCCTGCCCGCTCGAGCACCCTCTGGTCGGGCGGCTTCGCTGCGGCGAGTGGCTCCTCTTCGCCGGGGTGCACGATCTGATGCACGTGCAGCAGCTCCATCGTCTGCGCGAGGGAGGCGGGGATGCCGCCGGCTGAGCGACCGGCACCGCTGATGCTGGTCGTCGATCCGGGCGCCGGAAGCGATCCGCCCTTCGGGTCGTACGCAGCGGTCGCCCACACCGGGCAACGGCTGCTGGCCGCGGAGCTTTCGCGACGGTTCGGCGCCCTGGGCTGCGCAGTGGCCCCGCTCGCCCCGACCGACCCACCGGTCGGTGAGCGGTTCCATTGGGGACGCTGGTTCAGCGCAGGCGCCCGAGCGGCGCTGGTGGCCGCGGAGCGGGAGCGGCGCCCGGTGGACGCGCTGGGCTATGCCGGCGCCGGGTCGCTTGCGCTGGCCGACGACGCGATGCTTGACGCACTCACATCCCCGGTCCGTGGCGAGGTGGTCGGCAACAACCGCTACTCCGCCGACGCCTTCGTGGTGGCCGGCGACCTCGGCGCGGCCATCGTCGCGCTGGAACAGTGCCCGAGCGACAACCTGGCGGTTCGCTGCCTCGAGGCAGCCCGGTTCACCGAGCGCGACCTCTCGGCGAGCCCCTGGTCGCGCTTTGACGTGGACACGCCGCTCGACATGGCCCTGCTGCGCCTCGCGACCCGCCTCCCCTCGTCTCGACGCCCCGAAGGCGTGGTGGCTGCGTTCATGGAGATGGCGACGCTGCCCGGAGGCCGCAGCCTGGAGATCCCGCACCTCGCCGAGGTCGGCGACGTGCTTCGTGACCGTGAGGCGCAGGTGGTCGTCGCCGGCAGGATTCCGTCGAGCGCCTGGGCGTACCTAGAGACGGAGAGTGCGTGCCGCGTCCGGTGCTTCATCGAGGAGCGCGGGATGCGCGCTGCACCCGACCATGCCCCCCGCTCCCTGCTCGCCGACTGGGTAACGCGCCTCGGGCCCGCCGACCTTATCAACGAGCTCGCGACGCTCGGTGACGCAGTCATCCTGGACAGTCGCGTCCTGATGGCCGCGCTGGCCGGTTCCTCGGACGCGGCCACCTGGCCTCCGGAGGAGGAGCGCTTCGCATCGGACTTCGGCGACGCCAC
>JBDSIN010000015.1:0-4143 GCA_039917955.1 Candidatus Limnocylindria bacterium | reverse complement strand
CGGCCACCCCGAGCCCGGGCCAGGCCAACACGCAGACCCCAGCCGCCATCGAGACGGTGATCATCATCTTCGCCGGCACCGACGCGGACGCCGAGGCGATCAAGTTCGCCCAGACCGATCAGTCGATCATCGGCCCGCTCACCGCCCTCCTGCGAGGCGTCGGCGACGAGTTGCTCGAGGAGACTACCGGCGTGACGCTCAAGATCCTGGTCGAGACGTTCGGGATCCCGATCCCTGACATCATCCAGGTCGTCCTGCCGACGGCGGCCCCGTAGTCCTGACCGGCATCGTCACCACGAACTCAACACGCGAAGGTATACGACCGTGATCAAGGTCCTCATCGTCGACGACATCCCGGAGACGCGCGATCACCTCTCGAGGCTTCTCGGCCTCGAGCGGGAGATCGACGTGGCCGGCACGGCCGGGTCGGGCGAAGAGGCGATCCAGGTTGCGATGGAGCTGCGTCCCGACGTCATCGTCATGGACATCAACATGCCGGGCATGGACGGGGTGGCCGCCGCGGAGATCATCTCCCAGCGGCTGCCCACCAGCCCGATCATCATGATGAGTGTCCACGGCGAGGCCGAGCAGCTGAAGCGGGCGATCTCCGCCGGCGCGCGCGAGTTCCTGGTCAAGCCGTTCAGCGGCGACGAATTCTCCGAGAGCATCCGACGGGTGTACGAACGCGAGGTGGGCCGGCGCGTGCAGCTGGCCGGCGAGATCGCGCAGACGCCCGCAGCGACCAAGCTCACCGACGACGGCGACCACCAGGTGATCGCGGTCTTCTCGCCGAAGGGCGGGGCGGGCCGGACCACCATCGCCACCAACCTGGCGGTCGCCATCCACCAGGAGACCGGCGCGCGTGTGTGCCTGGTCGACGCCAACCTGCAGTTCGGTGACGTGGGTGTCCTGCTCAATCTCAATCCGAAGAACCAATCGATCATCGACGCCGTCGAGCGCGGCGAGCCCGACGGCGACGTGGTCGACTCGGTGGTCATCGACCACTCGACCGGGATCCGGGTCCTGCTGGCGCCGCCCGCGCCGGAGGGAGCCGATCTCGTCACGTCCCCTTACCTGCGCAAGATCCTCGAGCACCTGCGGGCGACGCACGACTACGTGATCGTGGATCTGCCGGCCGGACTCACCGATCACAGCCTCGGGGTGATGGACCTGGCCGACACGATCGTGGTCCTGACGGCGCTCGAGATCACGACCATCAAGAATGTCCGCCTCTTCCTGGAGGTGGCCGACCAGCTCGAATACAACCGGTCGAAGATCCGACTCGTGGTCAACCGGGCGGATACCGCCCAGGGGATCCGGATCGCCGACGTCGAGGCCTCGATCCGCCGTCCCATCGACGCGACGATCGTGTCCGACGGCCGGCTGTCGGTGCTGGCGGTCAATCGGGGGGTCCCATTCGTCGTATCCCATCCGGAGAGCGTGCTGACACGCGACGTGATGAGTCTTGCCAAGCTCCTTGCCGGCGAGACCGCTGCTGCCCAGGACAAGCCGAACAAGCGCGGTCTCTTCGCGCGCCGTTAGAAGGGGAAGGTACAGCCGAGATGTCATTGCTGAAGAGGATCGAACGCTCCCAGCCCACGGGCGAGGGCGAGCCGTCGCTGCCGAGCGTGCCGCAGGCGCCCGGACCGCCGAAGATCGGTATCCCGACCGCACCCCCCGGTGCACCCGGAGTCGCAGGGCGCTTCAGCGGAGCCGTTCCGGCCCGCGAGTCGTTCCGCGAGGCGAAGTACCGCGTCCAGAACCGACTCGTCAACGAGCTCGATCCCAAGCTCGACCTGAGCAACCAGGCGGAGGTGCGTCGCCAGATCGAGGAGCTCTTCGGCAAGGTCGCCGATGAGGAGGGGATGGCCCTCACCCGCGCCGAGCGGGTGCGCATGCTCGAGCAGATCACCGACGAGATCCTCGGCCTTGGCCCGCTGGAGCCACTGCTCCGTGACGAGACCATCACCGAGGTGATGGTCAACGGTCCGCAGCAGGTCTACATCGAGCGTGAAGGCAAACTGGAACTCACCAACGTGACGTTCCAGAACGACGAGCACGTGATGAAGATCATCCAGCGCATCATCTCGCCGATCGGCCGTCGCATCGACGAGTCGAGCCCGATGGTGGACGCCCGCCTGGCCGATGGGTCCCGGGTCAACGCCATCATCCCGCCGCTGTCGCTGGTTGGCCCGGTGATGACGATCCGAAAGTTCGCCGCGACTCCCTTCACGGTGGAGGACCTGATCCGCTTCGGCACAGCCACGCCCGACATGTTCGAGTTCCTCGAGGCCTGCGTGAAGGCTCGGCTGAACATCTTCGTGTCAGGCGGCACCGGCTCCGGCAAGACGACCATGCTCAACATCCTCTCCTCGTTCATCCCCGACGACGAACGGATCGTCACGATCGAGGACGCCGCCGAGCTCCAGCTCCGACAGGAGCACGTGGTCACGCTCGAGGCACGGCCATCGAACATCGAGGGCAAGGGTGCAGTCCCCATCCGCGAACTGGTGAAGAACGCCCTCCGCATGCGGCCTGATCGGATCGTGGTCGGCGAGTGTCGTAGCGCCGAGGCGCTCGACATGCTGCAGGCCATGAACACCGGACACGATGGCAGCATGTCGACCGGCCACGCCAATACACCCCGTGACATGCTCGCGCGTCTCGAGACGATGGTCCTGATGTCCGGTATGGATCTGCCGCTGAAGGCAATTCGAGAGCAGATCGCTTCGGCGGTCGACCTGATCGTCCACCAGAACCGGCTCAAGGATGGCACGCGCAAGATCATCGCGATCACCGAGGTCCAGGGCATGGAGGGCGACGTGATCGTGATGCAGGACATCTTCGTCTTCGAACAGACCGCCGTCGTCGAGGGCAAGATCGAAGGCAGGCTGCGTCCCACCGGGATCCGCCCCAAGTTCGTCGAGAAGTTCGACGCGGCCGGGATTCACCTGCCGCCGAACGTCTTCGGCTCACCGTTCTAGAAGAGGAGCGGTAAGCAACCATGGGAATGCTGCCATTCCTCATCGCGGGCCTCGCGGCCGGTGCGGTGCTGTTCGTCACGATCGGCATCGCGATGACCGGCTCCGGCGGCGTCGCCTCCCGACTGGAGCGTTACACCCGCGCCGGTGGGGCCGCCACCAGCGACCCGGCTGCCGGCGCCGAGCGCGAGTCTGCGGTCATCGCAGGCCTGACGCGCGTCATGGAGGGCCAGGACCTCAACGCACGCCTCTCCACCGAGATCGCGCGCGCCGACCTGAAGCTGCGGCCTGCCGAATTCGTGGCCGCCTGGATCGCCTCGCCGTTCCTGTTCACGGCCGCCGCGTTCGTCGGCGGAATCATCTTCCCCGGCTTCCGCAATGTGGTCGCGCTGGCGGCCATCTTCCTGATCGGAGCCTATTTCCCGCGCTGGTACCTTGGGTACCGGCAGCGCAAGCGCCTGGCCGAGTTCAGCCGGCAGCTGCCCGACACGATCACCCTGCTGGCGAACTCGCTGCGGGCCGGTTCCTCGTTCCTCCAGGGAGTCGAACTGGTAACTCGCGAGGCGCGCCCGCCGATCTCCGAGGAGTTCGGGCGGGTGGTCCGCGAAATGAGCCTGGGGATCGCCCTGCAGCCTGCCCTGAACAATCTCGTCCGACGCGTCGCGTCGGAGGACCTCGAGCTGCTGGTGACCGCCATCAACATCCAGAGCCAGGTGGGTGGCAACCTGGCGACGGTCCTCGACTCGATCGCGTTCACCATCCGCGAGCGCGTCCGGATCGTGGGCGAGATCAACACGCTGACCGCCATGCAGCGCTACAGCGGCTACGTCATCACCCTGCTGCCGGTAGGTCTGGCCGGGATCCTGTTCGTGATCAGTCCGTCGTACATCACCGCCATGTTCGAAAAGCCGCCGGAGACCTTCGGGCTGCCCACCGGCATCATCTTCCTCGGCGTCGGTCTGATCAGCATGGGCATCGGGTACCTGTTCATTCGCCGAATCGTCGACATCAAGGTGTAGTTGCAGATGCCAAGCACAGAGATCGTTATCGCCGGCCTGGCGGCCGCCGCCGTCCTGCTGCTCACCTACGGGCTCGCCGGCCGAGCGCCAAAGGATGCGGTCCAGCAGCGCCTCGAGCAGCTGGTCGTGCAGCCCAAGACCCT
>JBDSIN010000014.1:0-6868 GCA_039917955.1 Candidatus Limnocylindria bacterium | reverse complement strand
CGGTCGGCGAGGGAGCCGGCGCATCGGTCACCGTCACGCTGGGGTAGTAGTAGACGAGCATGATCTCGGCGGCGGTCTTGCCGACCAGGCCGCAGGCCTGCGTGCCCCATTGGTAGGCCTTCCAGCCATTCGCGTTCGCGCCGCAGGCCTCGTTCATCGCACCTGCGTTGTAGTAGGTCGGGAAGATGGCACCGCTTTTGAGTACCCGCATCGTCCAAGTGGCGTCCACCGCGGCCACGGCGCTGCTCCAGGTTGTCTTTGACGGGTCGTAGACCTGGTCGGCGGTGTCGTCGCGCAGGTCGAAGCACTCGCCCGCGGAGTTCACGCCGCCCCGCCAGTGGAGGACCTGGTACCACGCGTAGTGCTTCACCGCGAGGGCGCCCGAGCCGAGCGATGCGGCAGTCCACGAGCCGATCCATTCCCGGGAGAGGACGTTCTTGGTGTAGACCTTGAAGTCCACCGCATCCACGGCCCCGGTGGCCGTGCGGAAGACGCGAATCGTCGGCGGCGGCGTTGTCTGCGAGGTCCAGTTCGAGCACGAGGAGGCGCGTGCCAGCGGCGCCACGCCGGGCAGCGCAACGCCGAAGCTGGTGAGCGCGGCCAGGGCGGCCGCGATGAGCGTGCGTCGTGACATCGGGATCCCACTCTGCGGTCCACCAGACCGCACCGGAATCCACCGATGGTCCTAGACCGATCGGCTCCAGCGATGCACCCGCTCGGACAATCGCTCGAGGCCGAGCTCGACGCACAGGGGGAGGAACTCCTCGCGCGGCACCCCGCCCCAGGCCAGCGAATCGAGGTCGCCGCTGATCTCGGCGTCGGGATTCAGGGTCGCCAGCCGGCGGTAGAGCAGGGCGTCGGCGCGCTGCTCGCGGAGCGTGGCGGCGAGGCGCGCTGCGTTGCGCACGGGGAGGTGCCAGTCCGCCGCTGACTCCGGGATCGCCTCGATCTGCCCGAAACGGGCGAGCACAACGGCCGCGCTCTTCGATCCCCAGCCGGGGAGCCCGGGGAAGCCGTCGGCGCTGTCCCCGACGAGGGCCAGGTAGTCGGGGATCGCCGTCGGCGGGACCCCGAACTTGGCGATCACCCCGTTCTCGTCGTAGGTGATCTGGCGGATCCGGTCGCGCAGCACCACTCGCCCCCCGTCGACGCATTGCGCCAGGTCCTTGTCGACACTGCAGATGACAACCTGCTCGATGCGCGGGTCGCTGCGGAAGCGCCCCACCGCAGTGGCGAGGGCGTCATCGGCCTCGTCTTCGACCATCGCCCAGGTGGTGATGCCGAGGGACCGCAGCGCGCGCTCCGCGTCGTCGAACTGGCCCAGCAATGCGGGATCCAGGCCGATGCTGCTCTTGTAGGTCGGGTATACGTCGTTGCGCCACGACTCGATCACGTGGTCGGTGGCCGCGCCGATGTGGGTGACATCGGGCTCGCGCAGCAGCGAGAGCATCGACTCGATCAGCCCTCGCACCGCGTTCACCGGACGCCCGTCCGGCCCGTGCTCGGTCGGGCGCGAGTAGTAGGCGCGAAAGAGCTCAAAGGTGGCGTCGACGAGATGCAGGCGCATGGCCGGCAAGAGTATGCCCCGATAAGTGGGCAGTAATCGGTCCCGCTGCAGGCTGCGCGCGCGGGAGCCCGGCGCGGGCGCGTGCCCTGCGTCTCGGCTCCGCTTCGGCGGTTCGGTTCCGCGTCGGTCTCCCGCGAACGATCAGACGGCGAGTGGTTCCTTGTACTCGCCGTACACGACGCGCAGCAGGTTGCACATCTCGCCGATGGTGGCGTAGGCCCGGACCGCCTCGATGATGGCCGGCACCAGGTTCAGGTCCCCTCGGATCGATTCCTCGCGCAGGCGGGTCAGGGCCGCGGCGTGCGCGTCCGCGTCCCGGGTGGCGCGCGTCTGCGTCAGCCGGTCGAGGTGGCGCCGTTCCTGCTCGCTCCCGATCTCCAGCAGCGGGATGCGCAGCACCTCGTTCGGATCGGCGAAGGCGGTGACCCCGATCGTCTCGCGTTCGTGTTCCTCGAGGACGCGCGCCTGCGCATACGCGGCGTCGGCGATCTCCGCCTGTGGGTAGCCGGCCTCGATGGCCCGCACCATCCCGCCCATCTCGTCGATCCGGCGCAGGTAGGCCCACGTTGCCTGCTCGGTCTGGTTGGTCAGCGTCTCGACGAAGTACGAGCCGGCCAGCGGGTCGACCGTGTTCGCTGCGCCGGACTCCTCGGCCAGGATCTGCTGCTGCCGCAGAGCGAGCAGGGCGGCATCCTCACTGGGGACCGCCCACGCCTCGTCGTACGCATCTGTATGCAGGCTCTGCGTGCCGCCCAGGATGCCGGCCAGCGCCTGGATGGCCACGCGGGTCAGGTTGTTGAGCGGCTGCTGCGCAGTGAGCGAGACGCCGGCGGTCTGGGTGTGGAAGCGCATCCAGGTGGAGCGCTCGTTCTCCGCCCCGAATCGCTCGCGTGCCAGCTTGTACCAGATCCGCCGCGCCGCGCGGAACTTGGCGATCTCCTCGAAGAAGTCGTTGTGGCTGTTGAAGAAGAAGGAGAGTCGGGGCGCGAAGTCGTCGAAGCGCAGGCCGCGCGCGAGGGCATCCTCCACGTAGGCGATCCCGTCGGCGATGGTGAAGGCCAGCTCCTGCACCGCCGTCGAGCCGGCCTCGCGGATGTGGTAGCCGCTGATGCTGATCGTGTTCCAGCGCGGCATCTCGCGGGTGCCGAACTCGACCGTATCGGTCACCAGGCGCAGGCTTGGTCCCGGCGGGAAGATGTACTCCTTCTGCGCGATGAACTCCTTGAGGATGTCGTTCTGCAGCGTCCCGGTGAGCTGCGCGCGGGGCACGCCCATCTGCTCGGCAGCCACGATGTACATCGCCCAGATCATGGCCGCCGGCGAGTTGATGGTCATCGACGTGCTGATCTCGCCGACCGGGAGGCCGGCCAGCAGGATCTCCATGTCGGCAAGGCTGGAGACCGCCACACCGCAGGTGCCGAATTCGCCCGCCGCCATCGGCTCGTCGTGGTCATAGCCGTACAGGGTCGGCATGTCGTAGGCGATCGACAGGCCCGTGCCGCCGGCCGCGATCAGCTTCTTGAAGCGCTCGTTGGTGTCCTCCGCGGTCCCGAAGCCGGCGAACATGCGCATCGTCCAGGGGCGTCCTCGGTAGCCGGTTGGATGGATCCCGCGGGTGAAGGGCGGCGAACCCGGATCGCCCAGGTCGTCGGTCTCGTTCCAGCCGAGTGCCCCGTCGCCGTCCGGCGGTGGGCTGAACTGGTAGCGCGGGCGGTCGCGGTCCGGGTCGTTGGCGGGATCGCGAAGGTTGTCGGCCGTGTAGAGACGTTCGATCGCGACCCCTGACTGGGTGATGAACCGGCGCTTGCGTTCGCCGCTCTGGCTGCTCACGTGCGCAAGTGTGGCGGCTCGACCGATGCCGCTGCAAGCGGACGGGCGCGGTCCAGCGAGGGCGACCGCCTACGGATACAGACCGCGCAGCGCGGTCGCCTCGGCGACGCGACCCACCGCCACCATCATCGCCGCCCCGCGAAGGTCAACCTTCCGCTCGCGGCTCATGGCGGAGACTCCGGCGTAGGCGTCGTCCATGATCCGGTTCAGCTGCGAAACCACCTCGGCCTCCGACCAGAAGAACGACTGCATGTCCTGCACCCATTCGAAGTAGCCAAGGACCATCGCCCCGGCGGTGCACAGGATGTCGGGGACGACCGTTACGCCCCGGTCGCGCAGGATCGCGTCCGCGTCCAGGGTTGTGGGGGAGTTCGCCGCTTCGACCACGATCGGCGCACGAATGCCAACCGCCACCTCCGCGGTGATCTGGTTCTGTACGCCGGCCGAGACGAGCACGTCGCAATCGACGGCGAACAGGTCAGCCCGCTCGATCGGCCCCGCCTCCGGCATCTCCGCGACGCTGTCTCGGCGCCGCATGTGATCGACCGCCGCACCCACCGGAATGCCGGCCGGATTGGCCACCGCGCGCCGGTCGTCGGCGATGGCCACAACCCGCGCGCCCGCCTCGTCGAGCAGCTGGGCGAGGATGCTCCCCACGCGCCCGAATCCCTGGATCGCCACCCGTGCCCCCTCGAGCGACAGGCCGTTCTCATTCGCCGCCGCCACGATGCAGCGGAACGCGCCGCGGCTGGTCGACTCGCGCCGGCCGCGCGTGCCGCCGATCGCCATCGGCTTTCCCGTGACCACGCCGGACACCGTGTAGCCGCGGTGCATGCTGATGGTGTCCATGATCCAGGCCATCGTCTGCGAGCCGGTGTTCACGTCCGGCGACGGGATGTCTCGGTCCGGACCGATCAGCGGGCTGATCTCGGCGGTGTAGCGTCGGGTGAGACCCTCTCGTTCGCGCGCCGAGAGCCTGCGCCGGTTGACCACCACCCCACCCATCGCCCCGCCGTATGGGATGTGAACGAGCGCCGCCTTCCAGCTGTTGAGCATCGCGTAGGCGCGGACCAGATCGAGCGTCAGGTCAGAGGTGTAGCGGACGCCGCCGGTGGCCGGGCCGCGGTTCAGGTTGTGATGCACCCGGTAGCCGGTGAAGACCTCTTCGCTGCCGTCGTCCATGGTCGTCGGGAAGTGAACCTCCAGCTCGCGCCTCGGCACGCGCAGGACGCGATGCATTCCCGGATCGAGTTCGAGTCGCTCGGCGGCGATGTCGAGGTCGTACTGCGCCGCGCGCCAGACGTTGTCAGACGCGTCGGTTGGGTTCGGAGTCGGCGGCATTGCTGCACAGGCTAACGAATCGACCGCACCCCGCGAGAGACCGATGCGTACGGCGGCGTGGCACACTGGTACTCCACCGCAATGCACGTGCCGGGCAGCCCCCAACCGCAGCACCGGCGCGCCAACCAACTCCGGAGGTTATCGATGGCACCTCGCGTCATGACCGTCAGTGGTCCGATCCCGCCCGACCGCATCGGTTTCACCCTGCCGCACGAGCACACCGGCATCCACCTGTGGCAGATCGCCGACCGGTGGGATTACTGGGAGCTGACGCCCGACGAGCTGCTCCTGGCCGAGGAGTTGCGCGATTTCCGCCGGCGAGGCGGCTCCACCCTGGTCGACCTGACCCTCCCCGGCGTCGGGCGCGACCCCGAGCGGCTCCGGCAGCTGGCCAGCCGCACCGGCGTGCAGATCGTGATGGGAGCCGGCTGGTACCGGGGGGCCTACTACCCGCCCGAGGCACTGATCGACCGACGCAGCGTGGACGACCTCGCGGCAGAGATCGTGGCCGAGTTCCGTGACGGGGTCGCAGGGACCGGCGTGCGCCCCGGCATCATCGGCGAGATCGGCACCGACAAGCCATGGGTCAGCGCACTCGAGGAGCGCGTGCATCGCGCCGCGGCCCGTGCCTCGAAGGAGACCGGCATGGCGATCAGCACCCACGCGGTGATGTCACCGGTCGGGCTGGCACAACTGCGCATCTTCGAGGAGGAGGGCGCCGATCCGGCGCGCGTCGTGATCGGTCATGCCGACTCGTACCCCGTGCTCGACCACTATCTGGCGATCCTCGACCGAGGCGCGAATCTCGAGTTCGATTTCATCGGCCATCGGTTCGCGAGCGAGGAGGCGGCCGAGCCGCGCCTGGTCGAGTTGATCGTCGAGCTGCTCGAGCGTGGCTACGGCCCGCAGCTGCTGCTCAGCCAGGACGTCTGCCACAACAGCCAGCTGAAGGCGAACGGTGGCTTTGGCTTCACCTACCTCCAGCAGCACTTCCTGCCGACCCTGCGTACCGCCGCGGTGGGGGAGGGGGAGATCGCCCAGATGACGAGCGACAACCCGCGCCGCATCCTGACCATTGCATAGGCCCGCCTGGCATGGTGGCTGAGCAGCGGGACCCTTCCGGCGACCTCCGGCGCATCGCCTTCCTGTTGGAGGCTGCCAATGAGCCGACCTTTCGCGTGCGGGCCTTCCGGTCCGCGGCGGCGACCGTGCAGGCTCTTGACCATGCAGACCTGGCCGAACGAGCGCGGCGGGGAACGCTGCGCGATCTGCCGGGAATCGGCGAAGTGATGGCCCGAACCGTGGCCGAATCGCTCCGCGGCGAGGAGCCGGTCTACCTGCGTCGCCTCGAGGCGACCGGCGGCAGGCCGGTGGCCGAGGCGGGGGCGGAGCTGCTGGCGGCCCTGCGCGGCGACTGCCACGTCCACTCCGAGTGGTCCGATGGCGGCTCACCCATCCGCGAGATGGCCGACGCGGCTCGAGAGCTGGGCCATGCGTACATGGTCCTCACCGATCACTCTCCGAGGCTGAAGGTCGCCAACGGCCTCACCGCGGAGCGACTGGAGCAGCAAATTGAGGAGGTGGCGCTCCTCAACGCGGAGTTGGCCCCGTTCCGCATCCTGACCGGGATCGAGGTCGACATCCTGTCCGACGGATCGCTCGATCAGGACCGCGACCTGCTGTCGCGACTGGACCTGGTGGTCGGCAGCGTGCATTCGGAGCTGGCGATGGACGAACGACCGATGACCCGCCGGCTGGTGACCGCACTGGCCGACCCGCTGCTCGATGTGCTGGGTCATCCGACCGGGCGCATGGTCGCCGGAAAGCGCCGCCGGCCGCCGTCTGCCTTTGATGCGGAGATCGTCTTTGCCGCCGCGGCGCGATTCGACAAGGCGATCGAGGTGAACGCGCGGCCGGAACGGCTCGACCCGCCGAAGCGGCTGCTGCGACTGGCGGTGGAGGCCGGCTGCCGGGTCGCCATCGATTCGGACGCCCACGCGCCGGGGCAGATGGCATGGCTTCCGTACGGCTGCGATCGCGCAGCCGCCTGTGCGCTTTCGCCCGAGTCGGTGGTCAACACGCTCGAGCCCGATGCGCTCCTGGCGTGGACCGCGGCTCATCAGGCCTGAG
>JBDSIN010000013.1:0-4760 GCA_039917955.1 Candidatus Limnocylindria bacterium | reverse complement strand
TGCGGGCGCTGAGCGTGGCGCCGGAGCAGGTGACGCACGTCGTCATCACCCATCACCACCCCGATCACACGGTCAACATCGCGCTCTTCCCGAACGCGGAGCTGGTGGACTTCTGGGCTCGCTACCGCGGCGACCAGTGGCTGGATCATCCCGGCGACGGGCACCGCGTCAGTGAACATTCCACCCTGATCCTGACCCCCGGCCACACAAAGGAGGACGCGACGCTCCTGGTGGAGACGGATGACGGGGTTGTGGCCTGCACCCATGCATGGTGGCGCGGTGACCGAACACCGGAGATCGACCCGTTGGCCGACGACCAGGCTGCGCTCGAGGTGAGCCGCAGCCGCATTCTCGCGGCCGCCGACCAGGTCGTCCCGGGGCATGGGGAGCCATTCGCAACCGGTCGAGTACGACAGTAGTCGTACCGATCCGTCGGCGGCGCCCATCGGCTCCGGCCGAGTGGCCTGCTGATCCTGTGCCTGATGGACCGCTCGGTATCGGGAGATCGCTATACCCTGCTCCAAGGTCCGAGTGTCGCCACGCACTGGCAGCGTTCCCCGCCCGGCTGTTGTCTGCCCGCACAACTGATGCCGGGCGTTTGGGACGGGCGGCACGGCCGAATGGTGCCGATCGGCCGTTTCTGGTGCCGGCGAGATCGGTCAGGCTCGATGGGAGGAGGTGCCACCGATGCCCAGGACCGCCAGCCCCAGGACGACGACCCTGAGAGTGGGAAACCTGATGACCGCGGACCCGGTGGTCATTGACGCGGATGCGTCGGTCCACGAGGCGGAGCTGCTGCTGAAGAGCTATCGGATCAGCGGCCTGCCGGTCGTCACCGATGGCGCGGTGGTTGGCGTGATCAGCCAGACCGACCTGCTGAACGCCCGATCGAGCGAGCTGATCGGCGCCGCCTGGGACCGCGTCAAGGTCCACCACCTGATGACGCGTCCCGCCGTGACCGTCCACCTGGCCACCACCGTGCAGCGGGCAGCTCGCCTGATGCTCGACGGCCACTATCACCGCGTGGTGGTGGTGGACGAGGAGGGCGCGCCGATCGGAGTGCTGACCGCCACTGACCTGCTGCGCGCGATCCTGGCGGACGAGGACGGCGGCTGATCGGCGGGCGCGGTGGACGAGGCAGTCTTCATCGGTCCGTCACGTGGACGTCACACCTGCGGACTACACTCCCGCCATGTTCCGCAATCTTGGGCGCAAGTCCGCCATGCCTGACCCGGCCGATGCCCTCCCCGGGCGAGCCGAACCACTCGCCACCGCCGAGCGCCACTTCGTCAACGACCAGCCGCTGAAGGGTCCGTATCCGGCCGGATCTGAGATCGCCGAGTTCGCGCAGGGCTGCTTCTGGGGCCCCGAGAAGATGCACTGGCAGGTCCCCGGGGTGATCGTCACCGCCGTCGGCTACCAGGGCGGCTACACGCCGAATCCGACGTACAGCGAGGTCTGCACCGGGCGCACCGGGCAGGCCGAGGCGGTCCGGATCGTGTTCGACCCCGCAGTCCTCAGCTACGAGCAGCTGCTGAAGCGCTTCTGGGAGGAGCACGACCCGACGCAGGGGATGCGCCAGGGCAACGACCACGGCACCTCGTATCGGTCGGCCATCTTCACCCACGGCCCCGCGCAGCGAGTGGCCGCCGAGGCATCACGCGACGCCTACCAGGTCGAGCTGACGAGAGCCGGCTACGGACCGATCACGACCGAGATCGTCGACGCGCCGGAGTTCTTCTTCGCCGAGGACTACCACCAGCAGTATCTCGCCAAGAACCCAAATGGATACTGCCCTGACCACGGGACGGGGGTCGCCTGCCCCATCGGCCTTGGAGTGAAGGCGGGCTAGCTGTGCCATGACCTACGAGGAATTGCTGGAGCTTGCGCGGCGACACGAGGGAGAGTCCCTCCAAACGGTCACGGGAAAGAAGTTCACGGTAGGCATCTACCTCGACTGCCCGTTCTTCACTCCCGAGTCAAGCGGGTATGGGCAGAGCGATGGCCGAAAGGCCGCCGAGCGATTCGTGGCCCGCTACAACCAGATCCAAAGCCTTCGACCTGGCGACTATGTCAACGTCACGCGCAACGCTTCGTACTTCGTCGGTCTGCTTCTGACCGGGAGCGAAGTCAGCGCCAGCGACTGACGTACCTCGCCGGTCTGGCGCAATTGGCGGGGTCGCCGGCACGGTACCGATCGCCGCGGCCCTTGCGGACAGGATCGTCGGCAGCCGGCTCGCGACCGGATCGAGGCTGCAGCATACCCCGCCTGAGCATGTCGAGGTGACGCGTAGACTCTCCGATGTGCGGCGAAGAGTCGCCGCCGGACCAGTCTGGAAGGGAATGAGACATGGACAACACCATCTGGATCATCATCGTGGTACTGGTCGTGCTCGCTGTCCTCGGCTACTTCGGGCGAGGGCGGTTCCGAGGGTAGCCAAACCGGCGACCACGGGATGTGGTCCCGCAGGCGGGAGTCGAACCTACACGAGTTTGCTGCCAGGAGGCCGGGTCCGCCAGCCGCTCGCCGTCCTATCGGATGGGCCACGCTGCCACGGATACCCGGCCAGGCGGCGTGGGCGTGAGGGCGTCCGGCTCATAGGCCCGGGCAAGAATGGCCCACTAGTGCGGGAGGAGCGAAATGGATAAGGATCGGCCCGCAGGAGCGGTCAAGAAGGCCGGCGGCAAAGTCAAGGAAGTCCTGGGCAAGGTTGTCGGCGATAAGTCGATTGAGGGCAAGGGCAAGCGCGACCAGGTCGAAGGCAGCCTGCAAGAGGGCTGGGGTAAGACCAAGGACGCCGTTCGCGACCTTGGCAAGAGAGGTCGCTAGCGCTTCATCGGTCGCGACCCTCATAGGGGCACCCAGAACACCCGACAATCGGGCCGGGGTCGCATTGCGAGGTCTGCCCTTCCCACGTCCGAAGCGCCGCCGCGCTTAGGGCTCTGCCTTCTCGCCTTCCAGGGCTACAGGCCCGCGCGCGCCAGCGAATAGAGATCCCGCAACCGCCAGGATGCCGCGCCCGATCAGCGCAGGGTGGACCATCCGCTTGAGGATGTCGCTGTATGGTGCGCTGCCTGAGAACATATCCCACAGGATCCCACTCATCCGCGGCCGCCTTCCGTGGACCTGCTCGTCCCGGCTGATCGTGACGATCGCACGGCGCAGGACGGGAAGCCGCTGCGCGAGCCGGGTGAGGATGAACGCAAGCTTGCCGATCCGGTTGTCGTTCCGAATGGACCGACAGACGGGCTGGTAGTGGTCGTGGAACGCCCGCTCAGAGATCCCTTCGAAGATGACCGTGTGTGCGGCCGCCTTGGCCGTGCGGTAGGCCGCGCCAATCCCGTCCTTGTAGAGTCGAGTCACGCCGCTGTCGCCGATGAACACGACGCGATCGGCGTAGGGCTTCTCCACACCGCGGACATTGATGTGAGGGAGGCACTGGCAGGAGACGGACACCGGGTCCCATCCGGCCGGCATGACCGCTCGCACCTGCGGGGCTGACGCGAAGGAGTCGCCGAGGGCGTTGTCGATCTCGTCGCCAAGGAGACACATCGTCACGTAGTCGCCCTTCGGGATGAGAGCGGCAAACTCGAGGCGCGGGATGTTCAGCAAGAAGACGTGCATGGACGTGCCGAGGGATGCGCTAATGGCCTCTTCACCTAGGTAGTACTCGCGGATCAGCGTCTTGGTCAGCTGCGGCCGCTTGTACCCGATGCCGAGCCCCTCGAAGGTCTTGAGGATCGACGTGTTGACGCCGGTGGCGACGACGGCCAGGTCATACACCTTCGGTTCGCCGCCGCGGACCTGGAGGGTCGGCCGCCCGTCGACACGCGAAACCTCCTCGACCCTTGCCTGGATCACATGCGCACCACGCGCAACCGCGCCATCAAGGAGGTACCGGTCGAAGGACTCCCACTTCGAATCCTTGACATCGAGTGGTCCGCCACCTCGATGGACGGCGCCGATCCGCATCTCCTCATTGGGGGTCGGGATGCGGACGTCGCCAACGTCCGTGTGCAGCACGTACGAGTCGATCCCGCGCTGGACGACATTGGTGGAGATGGACAGCCCGTCCGATGCGAGATTCTGGACGAGCGTTTCGGAAACGATCCCGCCGCACATGTTGCAGCCGATGGGGCCCGGCTGTTCGAACGAGCGGGGCTCATAGACATCCACCTCGATCCGGAGGCCGGCGCGCGCGGCCATGTCAAACGCGAAGGTGGAGAAGAGCGAACCTGCCGGTCCGCCGCCCAGGACCGCGATTCGCGACCCGTCCCGCAGCGCGGACTCACCCTCCGCCTCGGTGCCTGCTGACGCTCGCTCGGCGAGGACGCGGACCATGGCTCGGAAGATCATTCCATGGATCGGAAGGAGGAGATACCAGTAGGCAAACCCTGCGACGCCGTGGGGCATGAAATATGCGGTTTGAACGAGGCGAGAACCCTCCGCGGTCGCTTCGACTTCGTACTGAAGCCAGGCGCGACCGGGCACCCGCATGTCGGCCCGCAGGCGGAGGAGTCGAGGCCGCTCGAGTGCCTCGACCCGCCAGAAATCGACAACATCGCCAATCCGGAGGCGCGCCTGGTCTCGGCGTCCGAACCGCATCCCGATGCCGCCTACCAATCGATCGATGAGCCCGCGGAGCCGCCAGAGGTAGTTGGCGGCTGGCCATCCGGCGTTGCCGCCAAGCCGCTCCACCTCCGCGAAGACCCGCTCGCTGTCGGCCGCGATCCCGAGTGATCGCCGATCGATGAGCAAC
>JBDSIN010000012.1:0-4036 GCA_039917955.1 Candidatus Limnocylindria bacterium | reverse complement strand
CCTCGACCCTGGCTACCTGGAGCGCGAGAAGGAGCTCGTCTTCGGCCGCACCTGGCAGCTGGTAGCACGCAGCGATGAACTGCAGCGGGTCGGTGACTTCGTTCCGGTCACCGTCCTCGACGAGCCGATCGTCATCACCCACGGTGTCGATGGGCAGCTGCGCGCCTTCTACAACGTCTGTCGTCATCGGGCCGGACAGGTGGCCCTCACGCGGGGGAACCGCAAGAGCCTGCAGTGCCGCTATCACGGCTGGACCTACGGACTCGACGGTGCGCTGCGGGCGTGCCCCGAGATGGAGGAGACCGAGGAGTTCCGCAAGGAAGACTTCGGCCTCATTCCGGTACGGGTTGACCGATGGGGCCCGTTCGTTTTCGTCTGCCTCTCCGACGACGCGCCGCCCCTCGCCGAGGTGATGGGCGCCATACCCGGCGAGGTGGCCGCGGCCGGCTACGACGTCGATCGAATGCGGCTCGTCGAGCGGCGCGAGTACGTGATCGAGTGCAACTGGAAAGTGTACGTCGACAACTACCTGGAGGGGTATCACCTGCCGATCGCCCATCCGCAGCTCTTCCGCGAGCTCGACTACGACAGCTACCGCGTGGAGGAGTTCCGCTACTACTCCAAGCAGCACGCGCCGATCCGCGAGCTTCGCCCAGGGGAGGAGCTCGGCCGCGACCGCCGCTACCTGCGCACCGCCGACGGTGAGGAGGACGCCCTCTACTACTGGCTCTTCCCCAACACGATGTTCAACATCTACCAGGACAACATGAGCTCGAACGTGATCCTGCCGCTTGGGCCCGACAGGACGCTCACCATCTTCGAGTGGTTCTTCGCCGATCCGGGCACCGGGCCGGGCTGGGAATCGATGCAGCAGACGATCGCCTTCTCCGACGAGATCCAGCAGGAGGACATCGTCATCTGCGAGCAGGTGCAGCGCGGACTGCGCTCCCGTGCCTACGACACCGGGCGCTTCTCGGTGAAGCGTGAGAACGGCGTCTACCACTTCCAGAACCTGGTCCGCGAGTACCTCGGGGAGTAGGGAGCGGTACCGTGGAGCGGGACCGCGGGCGCGGGGAGCGGTATCCACGGTTCTCGCTCGGCCCGGTCCTCGCCGCGAACCTGCCAGATTCATGTGAGCGCTGCGCGGACGGGCGGTCGGGGTCCCTGGATCGCCGGATTCGTGTCTCAACCTGCAGGGTGGCGACGACGCGCGGCATCAACCCGCGTGGTGTGCACCTTGTCTGAATCTGACAATTCGAACCACAGCAGACCGGTCGCCGCGCCGACGGGAGCGCGAAGCCATGCTTGCGCAGCCCGACCGCGGACGCCGTACGGCCTGAACAGGCCTTCGTGCCGCAGGACGACTCTCCGATTCGCGCCGCCCTCGCCGAGGACGAACGCGGGCACAACCCGGGCCGGCTCGCCGAAGCCGAGCTGACCGGCAATCACCGAGCCCAGCCGAGCCTTGGTGTCGAGTCGGCCAAGCGTGTCCTGGAGATCGCCGATGCGCGACTTCACCTCGACCATGAGCAGCGTCCGGGTCCGCGGGTGCCACGCCACCAGGTCGCAGCGGCCGCGGTCTCCGTAGTGATTGAAGCTCACTTCGGCCCGGGTTATCCAGCCCGCCCGCGCCAGACGCTCGGCGGCGGCATTTCCAAGGGCGGCGTGGGTGCGGTCGATGAGTCGATCGAGCTCCGCGCCATGCCAGCGCACCTCGACGACCAGGGAGGCATCCAGCGCGTCCGCCAGTCGCGATAGCGAGCCCAGCGTGATGCCGTGAAGCACGCCGCGCTCGACTCGCGAAACGACATCCCGCGAGAGGCCCGAGCGCCGGCCGAGGTCAGTCTGCCGCCACCCGCGGCGATACCGAAGAGCGCGCAGAGCGCCGGGCAGATTACTGCGCATGCATGCAGTGTTGCTCCGCGAGGTGTATCGACCGGTGACTGCCGGCTTATCGCCAGATTCAGATGAGGGCCGCGTTGCGGATCTTCGGTGGTCTTGGCGCCGCCAGATGCGGCTGTCACAGTGCACGCAAGTGCTTCGGACGTGTCCGCGGACCGGCCGTGTGCAGCCGACATGAATCCGGCGAGTCCGATGCGGAGCCGCCGGCAACGACCCTCTGGGCGCCGATGTACGCTCTCCGTGATGAACGCACCATCCCGCGCTGACGGGCGCCTCACCGTCGCCCTCGTCTCTGAAGTCTTCTGGCAGCCCGATGGCGCCGTGCGCCTTGCCCAGCGCCTGGCCGAATGCGCCGAGCGCGGAGCCGATATCGCCGTCCTGCCGGAGATCGCGCTCAACCCGTGGAGTCCATCGACCAAGAGCGCGAGGGCCGACGATGCGGAGCCGATGGGCGGGCCGCGCCACCGGATCCTGGCCCGCGCCGCGGCGGAGGCGGGGATCGGGCTGGTTGGGGGCATCATCCACGCGGACCCTGCGACCGGTCGACGGACGAGCCGGTCGCTCATCTTCGACCGTGCGGGCGAGCTGGTGGCCACCTACGAGAAGCTTCATCTCCCCGAGGAGCCAGGCTTCTGGGAGACGAGCCACTACGAGCCGGGGACCGATGCGCCGGCTCGAATTGATGCCTTCGGCATGCCGATCGGCATCCAGGTCTGCAGCGACGCGATGCGGCCGGAGGGCACGCACCTGCTCGGCGCCCAGGGGGTGGAGGCGATCCTGATCCCACGGGCAACCGAGGAGATCACCTACCAGCACTGGAATCGCGTCTTTCGCGCGAACGCGCGGACGAGCACCTGTTACGTGCTCTCGGTGAACCGGCCGGATCCGGAGGATGGCGTGCTCATCGGCGGCCCCTCGATCGCGGTTGACCCGACCGGCGCGGTGCTGCTGGAGACGACCGACCGGATCGGCATCGTGACTCTGGAGACGACCGAGGTGGAGCGTGCGCGCGTCGCGTACCCCGGCTACCTGCCGGTGCGGGCGCGACTGTATGCCGATGCGTGGGCTGAGATCGCGGAGCGCGACGGCCAGTCAGGCTAGCGCGGCCGACCGGCGGGGCCGGCTCGGCTACTCGGTGAGGGTGAAGCGGCCCTCGGCCAGCAGTTCGACTCCCCGATACACGCGGAGAATGTAGTCGCCCGCTCCCCACAGCTGGACCAGGGTTGAGGCCTGCACGTTGAACCCCACGATGTCCAGCTCGGGTGATACCGGCACGACCTCATCGGTCCGCTCCTGGACCACGGTCAACGTGCCGTCGCCGGCCACGCGGATCACCTCTTCCTCGATCCGATCGACCCCGAACGGCTCGGCCAGCTTGATCGAGTGGGCGAAGACCTGGCCCGGGCTGAATGTCGTTGCCACATCGACCACCTCGTTGGTCGACTGGTTGATCCCGTAGCCAAAGATCACCGTCCCGCTCAGCTCCGCCGTCGGCAGCGCGGTCGGCTCTGAACTGATCGAGGGCGCCTCTGACGGCGTGGCCTCCTGGCTGACCGATGGACTCGGCGTCGGCGTCTCCGATGGGGCGGGCACGGCGGCCGGGAGGATTCCAGAGAGCAGCAGCCCGATGACGATCGCGCCGAGGATGGCACCGATCGTGATTCCGATCGAGACGAGCGATGGCTGGTCGGTGGGGAAGATGCCGCGTGGCCCGCCGCGATCGACAGGCTCGGCCTGGATCGCAACGCCGCACGAGCGGCAGACCTGCGCCCACGCCGGGTTGGCGTGTCCGCAGTTGAAGCACTCGATGGTGTCGCCAGTCATCGGGCGAGAGCCTAGCACGCAAGCGGCCGTCGGCGGTGAGAACGCCGACGGCCCTTTCGGCCGACCTCGGAACAGGACGACCGCGACCGATCCTATCCGATCGCCTGCCGTTTGGTGCCGGGGGTGGGAGTCGAACCCACACGAGCTTGCGCTCACCGGATTTTGAGTCCGGCGCGTCTGCCATTCCGCCACCCCGGCGCGGGGATGTGATTATAGGGAGCCAATGTCGGATCCAGGCTCCACCGCTCCGGGCTCTCGCGCACCGCGCACGGCACCCCTCGCCGACGAGGATGCCGTGGTGGCGCGTGCC
>JBDSIN010000011.1:0-17961 GCA_039917955.1 Candidatus Limnocylindria bacterium | reverse complement strand
GAGGCGTGACCCTTGGAGAAGATCAGGTGGTCGTTGCGCGGGTCGCTCGGCTCGTCAAAGTCGTAGCGGAGGTACTTCGACGCCAGGACCGCGAGGAGATCGGCGGCCGACATCGAGCTGGTCGGGTGTCCCGATCCGGCGGCCGACGAGGAGCGGATCGAATCGACGCGAAGCTGGGCGGCCAGCTCCTTCCAATCGGTCAGTTCATTCATGTGCCGACCATCATAGGGACGCACCGGCGGAGGGGGAAACGTGAGAGGCGGCACCCTCGCGGGCGCCGCCTCTCGGTGCTGAACCGGTGCGGGACTATTCGCGCATCAACCGGAAGCAGTCGCTGCAGTAGACCGGGCGCGCGCCGGTTGGACGGAAGGGGACCTGCGTCTCCTTGCTGCAGCGAGCGCACGTCGCGTCGAACATCTCGCGCGGACCGCGGCTGTAGCCGCCCCCGCCGTATCCGCCGCCGCCGTTGCTGCTGCCTGCGTAGCTCGAGCCACCGCCACCGCCGGTGGCGCGTCGCTGCGCCCGACAGGACGAACAGCGCTTGGGCGCAGAGGTGAATCCCTTCTGCGCGAAGAATTCCTGCTCGGATGCGGAGAAGACAAAGTCGATTCCGCAGTCGGCGCAGGTCAGAACCTGGTCGGTGTAGGCCACGAAGGACCCTCCCACATAGAGTTGCCATGTCGGGCATCCACGTCTGAGAGTGACGCCGGCCACGGGTCTTGCCGCTACCCCGTGAGCCGACGATTGGACGTGGTGGGAGGGGGAGGGAAGGCTGCTGGCGCCGTTTCTCATACGGCCCGACTGGCGCGAGTATACGCGTACGCATCCGGAGCGCAATAGGGGCAATTCAGCTCGGCCGCGCTATTCTGGGCAACGTATGCGCACGATTGGCACCCTGTTCGGCGTCCTGGTCGCCCTGGCCGGCGCAGTCTGGATCGCCCAGGGACTGAACCTGCCCCTCGCCCCGGGCAGCTTCATGACCGGTGATCGGACGTGGATCGTGCTTGGCTCCATCGCGGTCGTCGGCGGGATTGCCCTGGTCACAGCGGCACGCCGCCGGTAGCCGGATCGCCCTAGCCCGGCGGCTCCCAGGTGCTCCGCTCCGCGGCTGGCTCAAGCGTGACCCCGGCCGCCGACATCTCGGTGAGCGCGCGCTCACCGTCCCCGGGCGCCAGGCCCACGGCGGCCACGGCATCGGTCAGGAGCGTTGTTCGGAGGCCCAGGCGCGCGGCGTGGAGCGCGGTGGCGCGCACGCAGTAGTCGGTCGCGAGGCCACAGACCGCCACCTCGGTCACGCCCCGCTCGCGCAGCATCGCCTCCAGCTCGGTTGGTCGCTCCTCGCCGGTGGTCGGATCACGCACCGTGAACCCGGAGTAGCCATCCTCGCCGTTGCTCCCCTTGCGGATGCTCTCACCGGCCACGATCAGGTTGGGATGGAAGTCCGCACCCCAGGTGTCGGCCACGCAATGGACCGGCCAGATGCCGCCGTCCTTGGCGAAGTGGGGGGTCGACGCGGGGTGCCAGTCCTGCGTGTAGAACACCGGAGCGCCGGCGGCCACCGCCCGCTGCACCTGGTCGTTGACGCGTCCGACAATCTCCTCCCCGCCGCGCACCGACAGGCTGCCTGCGGGATCGGCGAAGTCGTTCTGCAGGTCCACGACGATGAGCGCCGTGGTCGGGCCGTAGTTCAGCACCAGGACATTCTCAGGCGAAGGCGGCCATCGGGGCCGGCTCGGAGCCCTCGGCTCCTGCGGACTCCGCGCGCTCCGGTCCATGATGCTTTCGGAGGGGCAGCTCGGGCAGGAAGAAGAGGGTCGCAACGGTTGCGCCGATGGCTGCCACGACACCGATCCACAGCGCGCCGCCGATTGCGATGCTGAAGGCATTGTGGAATCCGTTCACGATGTTCGGGACGAACGGCTCGACCGCCGGCCGGAACTGCTCCGGCACGCTGGCCAGGATCTGCGCGCCCAGGTCGCCGACCGAGCTGAAGTCGCTGCCGGCCGCGGAAGACGCGAATCGGGCGATCTCCTGGGGTACGCCCGCAGCGGCCATCTCCGGAGGCAATTCGCTGGTCAATGCGGTAGCGAAGAGCGTGCCGCCGATCGCCAGCCCAACCGTGCCGCCGACCTGGCGGAAGAAGGTCAGCGCGCCCGTCGCCGCACCCAGCTGCGCGAAGGGGGCAGCGTTCTGCACCACGATGGTGAAGGCCGCCAGGCTCGGTCCGATGCCCATCCCCGCCACCACCATCCAGACCCACATCTCGCTGAGGCTGGTGTCGCCTCGCAGCTGGGTCATCAGCGCAAGGCCCACCGCCACGAGTGCCATGGCGACCACGATCAGCCACCGATAGCGTCCGGTGCGGCTGATCACCTGCCCGGAGACGACGGAGCTGATGATCAACCCGGCCAGAAGCGGGAGGATCTGGTAGCCCGATTGCGTCGCGCTCGATCCGAGGACCGTCTGGAACCAGAGGGGGATGAAGATGATGGCCCCGAAGAAGCCAAAGCTGGCCAGGAAGACCGCGATCAACGAGACGCTGATCGAGCGATTGCGGAAGAGGCTGAGCGGCAGGATCGGCTCAGACGCCCGCGACTCGACCCAGACGAAGAGCGCGGAGAACGCCATGCCCACCAGGATCAGCCCGCCGACCCAGGGATCGTTCCACTCGAGCGTCCGCTTGTTGGTGAGGCCGATCAGGATCGGCACGAGTGCAGCGGCGAAGACCACGCTGCCCAGGTAGTCGATGCTGCGGGCCCGCTCAGGGTGCTTGATCGGCGGCAACAGGCGCCAGATGATGACCAGTGCCACCGCGCCGATCGGCAGGTTGACGAAGAAGACCCAGTGCCACGAGAAGTTGTCGGTGAGGAAGCCCCCAACGGCAGGGCCGATCAGGGCGCTGATGCCGAACACGGCACCGAACAGACCCTGGTACTTGCCTCGCTCGACGGGGGTGAACAGGTCGCCGACCACGGCCAGCGCGATCGGGAAGATCGCGCCCGCGCCGAGGCCCTGCAGCCCGCGAGCGGCGACCAGCTGCCACATCTCCTGCGAGATCCCGGACAATGCCGAGCCGATCAGGAAGAGGCTGACTCCGAACATCACCATCGGGCGTCGCCCGAACAGGTCGGACAGCTTTCCGTAGATCGGTCCGGAGACGGTGGCTGTCAGCAGGTAGCTGGTGACCACCCAGGTGTAGAACTCGTTGCCCTTCAGATCGTCGACGATGCGCGGCAGAGCAGTACCGACGATCGTCTGGTCCAGGGCGGCGAGGAAGACGGCCAGCATGACCGCGATCAGGATCTCGGTCCGTGCCCGCGGGTCGATCTGTACGGGGGCGTCGTCGGCGGTTCTGTTGGCGACCCGCGTCACGGGGGCGTCGGTCATGTCAGTGGACCCCATGCTCGTGGTTGACGCGCGCAAAGGCAGCGCGCAGCGCCCGGATCGACGAAAGGAGCTCGGTTCGCTCCGCGTCCGAGAGGTGGTCGAGCGCGAGTGCCATGCGCCGCGCTCGTTCGACCTGGATCTGCTGAAGGTCAGTCTCCCCCTCCGCGGTGAGACGGACGAGCACCACGCGGCGGTCATCGGTGTCGTGGACCCGCTCGACCAGCCCGCGCTCCTCCATGCGGGTCACCATGCCGGTCGCCGTCGGCAGGCCGGATCCGAGCATCTCCGCAACGCGGCCCATCGGGAGCGGGCCGAACGACTCGAGGAGCGTCATCAGGTGCAGGTGCGACATCGAGATCGATCGCTCGTGGCAGCGTTGCGCAAAGGCGGCGCGTTCGCCGGCGATGAGCGGGCCGAGCTCGGCCATCAGGTCGGAGGCGACGGTTTGCGCATCGCGAATAGTTCGTGGCACGCGAAGGATTATCCACGTTGCGCGACGCCTGTCAACCCACCGTCCACACGGCGCGGGACCGCTGGTGATCGGTCAGTAGACCCCGGGCAGGAAGCGCTTCGTCCGGGTCCGGTAGTCAGCGTATTCGGGATACCGGTCAGTCAGCCACGCCTCTTCACGGCGCGCCTTGGCGTCCATGAAGCCGCCCAGCGCCGCCGCGGCCGCGAACGCCGGGGGGCTACCGCTGACCGTCGCCCAGCCGACTGCGGCCAGGATCAGGCCGGCGTAGATCGGGTGACGGATGCGCCGGTAAATGCCGCGCTCCACCATCTCGGCCTCGGCATGCGGTCGCGGCAGTGGCGTCAGGCTGCGACCGAGGTCAGCGAAGGCCCGCAAGATGGCCCATGCGCCGATGAGCATCTCGGCGCCACCGACGACGAGCATCAGCCAGCGGATGAGCGTCTGCGGCACGATGGTTTCCAGGTACGGGACGCTCGCGACTGCGACCAACCCCAGCAGGACGAACTGGCCGGCCACCCAACCCTCGCCACGCGGTCCAAGGTTGGGCAAGCGTGTGCCCGCACCGCCGCTGCCGGCCGGGACGGTCATTCAGTGAAGAGGCGGCGCAATCTGCGAAAGGCGGTCGCTGCGGGACCGCGCCGGCCGCGGAGCCAGGACGGGTCACCCGAGCCCTGGCGCGGTGGCAACGGCCGAGGGACCGGCTGCGGATTGAAGACCGCGTGGCGCAGGCTCGGCTCAGGCGCGCGGAGGCTCGCATTCACCCACGACTCGATGCTCGGCTCCACGGCCGATGCGGCCGCGTCGACGCCTGCGACAGCCTCCTCCGTTTCGGTTGCGCCCAGCGGAGCCGGCCGACCGGCATTCAGCGCGGCGATTGCCTCGTCGAGTTCGTCGGCACCCGGAAGAACGATTTCGGCCGGCGCTCCCTGGCCGACCAGGGCGCGAATCGCCTCGACCTCTGCGGCGCCCCATCCCTCCTGGCGGGCGAGGCGCGCCAGGCTCCCGTCCTCCACCGGATCGGCCTGCGCCGCGGCGACCACGGGCTCTCGCCAGGCGCTCGACGCGACCTCCATCTCATCGACCATAGTCTGCGCTAGTTCCGACCTTGTTTCGAGGCGCGCCAGGGGTCGCTCGTCCGTCGAACGCTCCGTTTCGGCCATCATCTCGGGCGCGCGCCTCCACTCGGGTGCAGGACCTGGTGGCACGTTCCCGATCCCTATGTGGAAAGGCTCCGCCGCCTGAAACGTGAGGTCCGACGCACGATCCAGCTCATCCGGGAGCCCCTGTTCCGGCGCCGGTACGAAGTCCGGCTCCGGCACGGGCTCGAGTGCAACGGCCGTTGACACCGGATCGATAGGGGTTTCAGCGAAATCCGATGCGGGCTGCGGATCAGGCACGGGACCGATGTCCGACTCGAAGTACGAGGCCTCGGACTGCGCTTCGAGCGGGACGGGCTCGGGCTCGGGCTCGAAGGCTTGCGGCTCGAAAACCTGCGGCTCAGGCTCGGGCTCGGGCTCGGGCTCGGGCTCGGGCTCGAAGGCTTGCGGCGCGGGCGAACCTGAGGTCGCGGCCACCTGGGCCTCGATCTCGGCCGCGTCAAGCCACGCGAAGTCGCCATCCGCGAACCAGTCGGGCTCGATCACATCGGTGGTGTACGACGGAGAAGCGGGCGTGGCCGGGGTGTCGGCAGGCTCTTCGATGACCGCTGGCGCGGAGGACTCGTCCGCGATCGGCTCCATCACCCCCTGGGGTGCGCCTGCTGCATCCTCTGCGGCGACGGCCGAGACGACGGCCGGTGTGATCGCGTCAGCCTCTTCGACGCCAGGCGCCTCCGCGGGTGCGAGGTGTCTGGCGACGTCGGTGACGCTCGGCATCTCCGCGGTCGTCGGGTCCTGGGCTCGAGCGAGGGCGTCAGCGAAGCCTGCAACCGCCGAGCGAGCCGTATGGGAACGACGCTGCGGGGTCGCGCGCCTGGTGGGCGCCTCGACCGGCGCCGACGCCTTGCGGACATCCTGCGGGGACTCCGGCTCGCTCTCCCGCTCGGCCATCTGATCGGGCCGCGCTGGACGCTCCCACGTCACGGGCGGAACGATGCCGGGCCCGGGAAGGCGCAGATCGAGGCGCGCTTCGAGGAGATCGACGCGAGAGCGCAGGCCGGCGACCTCGCCGCGTGCCTCGCCCAACGCGAGGAGCGCCTGTCCGTAGCGCTCGGTGAGGTTGCGAAACTCGGTCAGCAGTTCCCGGAAGGGGGTCGCCTCCGCGGCGGAAGCGCCGCCGCCATCTGACGGCGGCGCGGCGAACCGGTTGCCGTGCGATGCCATCGGCGCGGGGTTCTCCTTCAGGAAGACGCGCATGCCGTCGCCCTCGGGTGCGCCGGAGAGAACGCCTCGGGCCAGAAGCTCCCAGACCTTCCCCTCAGCAACCCCGAGTACAGACGCTGTCTCTGGCACCGAGTAGCCGTCCATCATGGGAGGGATAGCGTACCCCGTCCGGCGACCGCGGCGATACCCCCGCAGCGGAGGCTGCGCGCTGCAGCGCGCAGACAGCGTGCGTTGCCATTGGTCGGGGTCCCGTAGAATCGGGCCTCGATGATGACGACACCCGTGCAGGTGCCGACCCTGCCGGGCCACGATTTCGGGTTGCCGCCCGCCCTCGATGGCCTTGGCGAACTGGCCTACAACCTCTGGTGGAGCTGGACGCCGCGCGCCGGCGCGCTCTTCGCGCGCATCGACTCGGCGGCATGGGCGCGTCACCGAAATCCGATCCCGGTCCTGGCGGGGCTCGAGGCGGGACGCTGGTCTGCCCTGATGGCCGACGAAGACTTCATGGTTGACGCCAGCCGCCTCCTCGACGAGTTCGGCCGCTACATGGCCAACGGGTCCGACTCGTGGTATCGCCGCGCGGCCGCGTGGGACCCTGCCGCTCGTCTCCCCGGTCCGGTCGCCTACTTCTGTGCGGAGTACGGCATTCACGAGTCGATGCAGATCTACTCCGGCGGACTTGGCATCCTGGCCGGCGACCATTGCAAGTCGGCGTCAGATGCCGCGCTCCCCTTCGTCGGGATCGGGCTCCTCTACCGGCGCGGCTACTTCCGCCAGCAGATCGACGCCGACGGCCACCAGGAGCACGCGCAGCCGGATATCGACCCGGGAATGCTCCCCCTCCGTCGGGCGCGGGGCCAACATGGGTCCGCGCTGCAGGTCAGTGTGGACCTGCCCGATCGACAGGTCCATGCGGCCGTCTGGGTCGCCCTCGTCGGACGTGTTCCGCTGCTGTTGCTCGATACCGATATTCCCGCCAACGACGGCTCCGACCGACCGATCACGCACATCCTGTATGTCCGTGGCCGCGAGATGCGACTCTGCCAGGAGCTGGTGCTCGGGGTCGGCGGCGTGCGGGCGCTCCGCGGACTGGGGATCGAGCCGGCTGCCTGGCACCTCAACGAGGGCCACTCGGCCTTCCTGCTGCTGGAGCGGGCGCGCGAGCTGCTTGGCACCCAGCCAGGGCTCGCGCCGGCCGAGGCCCTGCGTCAGGTCGGGCGCAACTCGGTCTTCACCATCCACACACCCGTACCGGCGGGAAACGAGACCTTCAATCGGCAACTCGTGACCACCTCGCTTGTACCGTGGCTCAACGAGAGCGGCATGCCGGCCGCAGAGCTCCTGGAGCTCGGGCGGGGGCGTGGCGACGAGCCGGACGCCCCGTTCGACATGACCGCCTTCGTCCTCCGGCATGCGTCCGACACGAATGCCGTGAGCGCCCTTCACGCCGCAACCGCCACCGCCACATGGGCGGCGGTGGCCGGACACGAGATCGGCACCGTGACCAACGGCGTCCACGTGTCCACCTGGCTCGGCCGGCCGATGCGGCGCCTGTACGAGCGAGCGATCGGCGGATCGCTTGGGAGCGACGCGGCGGGTCCCGATACGTTCGAGCATCTCGACGCGGTGACCGATGCCGACCTGTGGGGCGCGCATCGACAGCAGAAGCGCGAGCTCGTCGAGTTCCTGCGGAGTCGCCTGGCGCGACAGTTCGCCCGGCACGGAGAGGCTCCGGACGGGTTGCGCGTGCTGCATGGCGTCCTCGACCCGGATGCGCTGACGATCGGCTTCGCCCGGCGCATGGCGACCTACAAGCGGGCCGACCTTCTCTTCCGCGACGAGGAGCGCCTGGCACGGCTCCTCTCCGATGCCGAGCGGCCGGTGCAGGTCGTACTGGCCGGCAAGGCGCATCCGGCGGACCGGCCAGGCCAGCAGGTGATCGAGCGGATCTTCACCCTGTCACGCTCAGGACCGCTGCGGGATCGCGTCTTCATCGTCGAGGACTACGACATGCGCATCGCCCGGTTCCTGGTCGGTGGCGTGGACATCTGGCTGAACAACCCCCGGCGCCCGATGGAGGCATCGGGCACCTCGGGGATGAAGGCGGCCATGAACGGCATCCCGTCGATCAGCATCCTCGACGGGTGGTGGGACGAGGGATTCGACGGGAGCAACGGCTGGGCCATCGGCGGGCGGGAGACACTCGATGACTACGAGGCCCAGGACGAGGCCGACGCCGCTGAGCTCTATCGGCTCCTCGAAGAGGAGGTCGTCCCACGTTTTTACGCCCGCAACGGGGACGGCCTTTCGGACCCCTGGCTGGCCACCATGCGCGCCGCGATCGCCGGATCCATCTGGCGTTTCAGCACCGCCCGCATGCTCGGCGAGTACGTCGAGCGGCTCTACCTACCGGCGGCTCATGCGTTGGAGTCCGCCACGACCCGTCAGGGAAGGTAGAAGCGCGGGTTCTCCCAGACGCCACGGTCATTTACCGCGAAGTGCAGGTGACACCCGGTCGAGTTGCCGGTGGTGCCCTCGTAGCCGATCGTCTGGCCGATCGACACCGATTGGCCCGGGCTCACGATGACCCGCGACTGCAGGTGCCAGTACCAGGTCATTACCCCGCCGCCGTGGTCGATCACCACGCCGTAGGCCGAGTCCCAGGGCCAGAGCGGCCGGCCCGTGGCGACGATGACGCCGTTGCCGGCAGCCTTGATGGCGGTCCCACACCCGTTGGCCAGGTCGATTCCACCGTGGAAGTTCCGGTACCAGGTGCCCTTGTAGGTGTACGGCGGCTCGAGCCAGAACGTAGTCGGGCCCCATTCCTGGGTGATTCTGAAGTTGTCCTCCGGCCAGCGGAAGCCGCGTGACGATGGGGTCCTGTTGCGGGACTCCGCGATGAGCTTGTCGACGAGCCTGGTGGCGGCGGCGAATGCGGCCTCCTGTGCCTTGATCTGGGCCTCGACGTTGCCGCTCGCGTTGAGCGCGGCGTTCAGCGCTGCCTCCTGCCCGCGGCGCTTCTGATCAGCCGCGGCCTTCAGGCCGGCGAGGCTCGCCTCCATGGCCGTCAGCTCCGCCTCGCGCTCCGCGAGGAGTGCCGCCTCGGCTCCGGCCACGTCGCGCTGCTCCGCGAGCACGCTGCGCCCTTCGAGCAGGGTCTGCTGCCGTGCCTTCAGTTGGGCCCGCAGATCGCGGATCTGATCCGCCAGGATGCGGTCCTGATCAGAGACGGTGAGCAGGTAGCCGACCTGGTTGGTCGCCGCGTCGAGCGAATCGGCGGAGAGGAGGATCTCGAGGAGTGAAGTCTGGGTTGACTCATACGCCGAACGCAGATGCTCCTGAAGGAGGGCCTCTCGAGCATCCAGATCGGCCGTCTCCGCGCGTATCTGCGCGGCCAGGGTGTTCATCTGCTCGTCGAGCTTGGCAATCTCGGCGAGGAGATCTGCCAGCCGCGCACTGATCTCGACCACCTCGGCCCGTACCTGCACGAGCAGTCCGTTGACGCGGTTCCACTCCGCGGTGACCGAGGTGAGCGCCGCCTTGGCAGTGTCGAGCTTGGCAGCGAGCGAGGTGGAGGTTGCCTGCAGCGATTTGAGCGCGGCGCGTTGCTCAGCAAGCTTGTCCCGCAACGCCTTCTGCTGCGCGATCGCGTCGGAGATCGGGTCCGCGGCCAGGGCCGGGTCGCGGGGGGAGGTGGAGACGATGCTCGTTCCGACCATCAGCAGGGCTACGAGCGTGATGGCCAGATGAGATCGTCGTCTCATGCGACGGTCTTCGGTGCGGTATCCATAGCCCAGATGTGCCCCGTGCGGTGTGCCCAGCCATGCTACCCGGGCGTTCCGGGCGCGTGACGCCACCAAAATGTACTACACCGTAGTACTCCTTGGTTCAAGCGGCGCGGCGGCGGGCCTCTTCGTCGTCCACCAGCGATGCGCGGGCAACCTCCGCCCCGAGCAGCACCACAACGCCCGCGAAGTAGAGGAAGACCAGCAGGGTGATGGCCGTCGAGATCGGTCCGAAGGCGCTCTCGTAGTGCGCCACGTTGGTCGCGTACCAGGTGAACCCGACGCGCAGCGTGGTCCACAGCACGGTCGCCACCACCGCCCCGGGCCAGATCTGGGAGAGGGCTACCGGGCGGTTCGGCACCATCCGATAGAGCGCAACCATCGCGACAAAGACGAGCAGGATCGGCACGATCAGGCCGAACAGTTCGAGCGCGCGGCGGCCCCCAGGCACCCCGCCGACCACGTCGTCCGCCAGGCCGACCAGGATGCCGGTCACGAGGCCGATGACCACCGACGCCACGATCAGTCCGCCGAACAGCGCCATGAGCCCAATGGCGAGCAGCTTCTCGCGCCAGAACGGGCGCGGGGGGGCCATCGGAAAGGCGCGGCTGATCCCGCGGCTGAGCGCCCCGAAGAAGCCAAGTGCGCCCCACGTGAGGAGTACGGCCGAGAGCAGTCCTATCCCGCCCCGCGCGGCGAGGATGCTGTCGACGACGCCGCCGATGGTGCCCGGCTGCAGTGGTGCGGCGCCTTCCAGGCGCCCGATCACGAACTGACGCGCCTCGCCCTCGCCGATCAATAGCGAGAAGACAAGAACGCCAAGGAGCGCCACCTGGAAGAGCGACAGCATCGCGAAGTAGGCCATGCTGCCGGCGTACTGCAGTGCCTCGTGCTCCAGGAACCCGGCGATCGCGCGCCGCATGATACGGGTGACGCGCCGGGCATCGGTCCAAAGCACGAAGACCGCCCGCAGACGCTCCCATCGGTCGAGCATGGGGAAGAGGCTACCCTTTTGGCATGCCAGCTGACGAATCGGTTCTGCTCGAGGTCGGTGGCCACCAGGTGGCCGTCAGCAACCCATCGAAGGTCTTCTTCCCGGAGGTCGGGCTGAGCAAGCTCGACCTGGTGCGCTACTACCTGGTCGTGGCCGATGGTGCGCTTCGGGGCGTGCGCGACCGGCCGATGGCCCTCAAGCGGTTCCCCAATGGCGCCGGAGGCGACTTCTTCTTTCAGAAACGGGCGCCGTCGAGCATCCCGGACTTCGTCCGCACCGTGGAATTGGCGTTTCCCTCAGGTCGGACCGCCGACGAAGTCGTCGTCAGTAACGCGGCCGCGCTGGCGTGGGTGGTCAACCTCGGCTGCATCGACCTCAACCCGCATCCAGTCCGGGATGACGATCTCGAGCACCCGGACGAACTGCGGGTCGATCTCGACCCCGGGCCCGGCGTTCCATGGGCCGCAGTCCGCGAAGTCGCCCTCGTTGTGCGCGACGTGCTGGCCGATCACGGGCTGCTCGGATGGCCGAAGACATCGGGCTCACGCGGGATCCATGTCTACGCGCGCATCTCGCGCGAGTGGGGCTTTGGCGAGGTTCGCCGCGCCGCCCTGACGCTCGCCCGCGAGGTCGAACGGCGAGCCCCGGCCCTGGCCACCAGCAAGTGGTGGAAAGAGGAGCGCCACGGGGTCTTCATCGACTACAACCAGAACGCGAAGGACCGCACCGTCGCGTCCGCCTATTCGGTGCGACCGGTTCCCGATGCCCGCGTCTCCGCGCCGCTCGAGTGGTCCGAGGTCCCAGACGCGGAACTCGCCGATTTCACGGTGCTGACCATGCCCGACCGATACGCCCGCCTGGGCGATGTGGGCGCCGGCATCGACGAGGCCACGGGTTCGCTCGAAGGCCTGCTCGAGCTCTCGGCGCGGGACGAGGCCGGTGGCCTCGGCGACGCGCCATGGCCTCCCCACTACGCCAAGCAGGCCGGTGAGCCACCGCGCGTCCAGCCATCGAAACGACGCGCGCCTGACCCGGTGAAGCCGACCGGGGCGCGGCGCTCTCCCACCGGCCAACGTCGATCGGTTCACCCGCTGGTGGTCATCTCCCAGGCCAAGCTGAAGGACGACGCGCTCGCTGGCCTCGAGCGATGGCGGGCGCGGCACCCCAAGGCATCGGCGCTGCTCGCGGTGGACGACGTGATGGTGGATGCCATGCGCGGCAGATCGACCCTCTGGTGGCGGGTTCGCGTCAACCTGCGCCACGTGCCGGAGGCAGACCGGCCGGCGCCCGAATCGCCCGACCCGGACTACGACCCCGCGGTCGAGTGGGGCGACGCACCGTTCAGGACAGGATCAGGATCTCGCTGATCAGGTCGCCGGCGAACGATAGACCAGCACTGCCCGCACAACATCGGGCCCACCGGGCGAATAGCCGGTGACGCGTTCCTCATCGATGACGTAGGCACCCAGGGCGATGCGATTGGGGATCTCGTAGTGGAGGTTCGGATGGGTCGCCATCGCCTTCGCGTAGCGCGCCCTGACTGCCTCGGCCCCGTCCATCAGGACCTCGCCATCGGCGTCCTTCACGACCACGTCCGGCGCGTAGAAGTCCATGCACCGATCCAGATCGTGATCGTGGTAGGCGTCGATGGCCGCCTGGACCATGTCTCGCGGTTCCATGTCGCGCTCCTCCGCTAAGGCCGCGTCAGCCGCTGCTCGAGGCGTGCCTTCACCGTTGGCCATTCGTCGGCCAGGATCGAGAAGTAGACCGTGTCGCGGATGAATCCGTCGGGCATGCGCAGCTGGCGGCGTAACACTCCCTCCCGCACCGCCCCAAGGCGCTCGATGGCTGCCTGGGAGCGCTCGTTCCGGCCATCGGTCTTGAGGGCGACGCGGGTGGCGCCAAGCGCGTCGAAGGCGTACGACAGCTGAAGGAGCTTGGCTTCGGTGTTCACCGCGGTGCGCTGGTGCGAGGGCGCAATCCAGGTCCAGCCGATCTCGACCCGTCCGTGCTCGGGGGCGATGTCCCCGAAGCGCGACGAGCCGACCGCACGGCCGGTGGCCGCGTCGACGGTTGCCCAGGCCACGAACTCCGGACGCAGGGCGTCTGCGAGGTAGGCGGGCCAACTCTCGGGGCCGACCGACAGGTCGGTGCCCATGTAGCGAAAGGTCGCGGGATCCTGGGCAGCGGCCGCCAGCAGATCGTCGCGATGCCGCTCCTCGATTGGCTCCATGCGCACGAAGCGCCCGTTCAGGGCGACGCGTTGGGGCGGATTCACCCGACGCGCGTGCCTTCGCGCGCCGAGACCGCCGCCTCGACCCAGCCGGGCATCTCGCGACGCAGGGTCGCGAGCGGCAGCGAGCCGTGGCCAAGCAGCTCGTCGTGGAAGGTGCGCAGATCGAATCGGTCTCCCATCAGCTCGCTCACCTCGCCTCGCGCGCGCTCGATCTCGCGCTGACCGATCTTGTACGACAGCGCCTGGCCGGGCCAGATGGTGTATCGGTCGACCTCGATCTCCGCGTCGACGAGGGGCATCGATCCGCGTTCGTGCATCAGTTCGATGGCGCGCTCGCGACTCCAGCCGAAGGCATGCAGTCCGGAGTCGACGATCAGGCGGGCGGCACGGAAGCCCTGCATGTCGAGCGCGCCGAAGCGCTCTTCGTCCGACAGGTAGAGCCCCATCTCGTCGGCCAGCCGCTCGCAGTACAGGCCCCAGCCCTCCGCGTACGCGGCGCCCGCCATGCGCGAGCCGTAGGTGCGGAAGCGCGGCAGACCGGTCAGCTCCTGCTCGATGGCGATCTGGAAGTGGTGCCCCGGAGTCGCCTCGTGGAAGGTGATCGAGGCGATCTTGTGAAGCTGCCGCTCGTTCGGCTGGTAGGTGTTGATGTAGTACTGGCCGGGGCGCGAGCCGTCCATCGACGGCGGCATGTAGAAGGCCGGTGGCACCTCGCGCTCGCGGTACTCCTCGACCGCCTTGACCTCGCAATCGGCGCTCGGCAGCCGACCGAACCAGCTGGGTGCCGCGGCGAAGGCGCGAGCGGTCTGCTGGCCAGCCAGCTCGACGATCTGCTCGCGGCTCGCCGGCCGGTTGGCAACGTCCTCGGAGAGCGCCTTGGCCAGCGCGGCGCGGTCGCGCTTCCCGAGCCGCCGCGCGATCTCATCCTTCTCCTCCTCGATGTGGGCCATGTCCTCCAGGCCGAAGCGATGCACCTCGTCGGCGCTGGTGGCTACCGTCGTGTTCATGCGGATCGCCAGTTCATACGCCGCGTCGCCCCCCGGCGTGGTGCTGAGACCGGGCTGTGGCCGGGCCTGGGACTCGTACTCATCGGTCAGGAAGTCGCGCAGCCGCTGCAGGGCGGGGTAGACGTGCTCGTCGACCGAGGCATGCACCCGCCCGCGGGCCTGCGCATCGGACACCTGGGCCATCGATACGGCAGGAAACTCGGCGGACGGCAGGGACAGCATCCGCTCGACCTGCTCGATCAGCTTGCGGACCGGGATCGCGGCGCTGGTCCGGCCATCGGTCACCCCCTCGCGAAGCGTCGCAATCTCCTGCTCGACCGCGGTCGGGTAGGCCGCAAAGCGGGTGAGCAGGCGTTCCAGTCGCTCGGGGGTATCGGCCTGCTGGTACTGCGCGATGCGCACCGGAAGGGTCTGGATGCCGAAGATGTGGTTGATCGCCAGCTGATACTGCTTGCGCTCGAGGGCTTCGAGGTGCGTCCGCGCCACCAGCATGAGCATGTCGCGGGTGATGACCTGCTCCGTATCAAGGCCGTCACCGCCGATCGCCTCCGCATCCGCCAGCGTCTCGCGGAGCGCCGCGGCGTCGGCGGCGCGCCCGGCTTCGCCCAGGTCCGGCAGCCGATCGTCGTAGCGCTCGTCGCCCAGGATGGTGGCGGTCACCGGGTCCCGCTCGAGGACACCTTCCCAAAAGCGGTCGGCGAGTTCGTTGACGGCGACGTTCGGATCGGTGGGCATGGTCTGGACTATCTCCTGGTGGCTGTTCGCCGGCGAGTGTAGCGGCTCAACGTCGCCCGAACAGGTCGGCCAGCAGCGCCGGAGCCGTCTCGGCAAGCTGGTCGTAGCGGCAGCTGTCGGGGGATCGGTCCGGGCGCCAGCGCTTGAAGGTGCTGGCATGCCGGAAGCGGTCACCCTGGAGGTGATCGAATGCGACCTCGCACACCAGTTCGGGTCGCAGCGGCTCCCAGGAGAGGTCCTTGCCGCGGTTCCAGCGGCTGGTCGCACCGGGCACTCGACGACCCTCCTGCTCCGCCTCCCACTCCTTCCATTCGCGCCACGGGTGCCCTTCGAGCGCGTTCTGCCGGTACGGGTCGAGCAGCCCGACCAGTTCGCGCCGACGCTCCTCGGTGAACGACGAGGTGACCCCCACGTGCTGCAGCGTCCCGGAGGCATTCCACAGGCCGAGCAGGAGCGATCCGACCATCGTGCCCGGCCCGTTCTTGTGCCACCGGAAGCCGGCCACCACGCAGTCCGCGGTGCGCAGGTGCTTGATCTTGGCCATCGCTCGCTTGCCGGGCAGATACCGCAGGTCCGATGGTTTGGCGATCACGCCATCGAGCCCCGCTCCCTCGAAGACATCGAACCACTCCGCCGCCAGCGCCGGGTCGGCGGTGGACGGCGTGAGCAGGACCGATGGCGGCGGTTCGGCGACCAGCTCCTCCAACCGATGGCGCCGCTCGTCGAGCGGGGCATCCCGCAGATCGTCCTTCGCATCAGCGAGACAGTCGAAGGCGATATACGACGCTGGCGTCTCGGCCGCCAGCATGGCGACCCGCGACGCGGCCGGATGAATGCGCAGCAGGAGCGCGTCGAAGTCGAGTGCGCCGTCGCGGGCGATGACGATCTCGCCGTCGAGCACGAATCGGGCCGCCGGACCGCCGAGCGCGAGCAGCGGAGGGAGCAGTTCCGGGAAGTATCGGCCCAGGGGTTTGAGGTCCCGAGACTGGATGTACAGGTCCGCGCCGTCCCGGAAGACGAGCGCCCGGAATCCGTCCCACTTCGGTTCGTAACGCCATCCCTCGCCGATCGGCAACTCGGGCGTGGGCTTGGCGAGCATCGGCTCGATGGGTGGCGCAATCGGGAAGGCCATCAGGCGCCGATGATACCCGGGGTGCTCGACGGCACCGCATGGGGGATACTCGGCACGTCGTGTCGATTCAGATCCAGTTCCTCGGGGCGGTCGGCACCGTCACCGGGTCGCAGTTCCTCGTCACCGCACGGTCGAAGGCCGGGGCGGAACGGCGCGTTCTGGTCGACTGCGGCATGTTCCAGGGCTCCCCGCACGAGGTGAGTCGCAACCGGATGGCGTTCGCGTTCGAGCCCGCAACGCTGGACGCCGCGCTGCTGACCCACGCGCACCTCGATCATTGCGGCCGCCTGCCGGCCCTCGTCAAGGCCGGCCACACCGGGCCGATCTACGCGACCGACGGGACCGTCGACCTCGCCGAGATCGTCCTGCGCGACGCGGCCAAGCTCCAGGAGGAGGCGGAAGCGCGCTGGCGCCGCCGTCATCCCGACCAGGCAGCGGCCCACGACGCAGAGCTCGACGATGAGGAGGCCGCGGTCGAATCCGACGAGCGGATGCCCGACCGACTGCGCGAAGCCGCCCCGGAGGGATCGACGACGCACCGTGCCGCGCTCTATTCGATGGCCGATGTCGAGCAGACGGTGCGGCAATTCCGGCCGGTCGCCTACGACCAGGCGATCGGAGTGGCCGATGGATTCAGCGCCACCTTCCGCGATGCCGGACACATCCTCGGCTCGGCGATCATTGAGCTACAGGTCACCGACGGCGCGGAGACCACCACGATCGTCTTCTCCGGCGACCTGGGCCGCAGTGACACGCCGATCCTGCGCGACCCGACGCCGATCTCCCGCGCCGACTTCGTGCTGGTCGAATCGACCTACGGCAACCGCGAGCATGCACCGCACGACGAAGCGATGAACGAGCTGGTCAGTGCAATCACCGAGGTCGCCAGCGACCGCGGTGTGCTGTTGGTGCCGGCGTTCGCCATCGGCCGCACCCAGGAGCTGGTCTGGGTGCTCGACGAGCTGTTGCGCGACGGGCGGATCCCGCGCCTCCCGCTCTACCTCGACTCGCCGATGGCCAGCCGGGCCAGCGACGTCTATCTGCGCCACCCCGAGGATTACGACGAGGAGACTGCCGGCCTCCTGCGAGCGGGCGATTCGCCGATGACGTACCCCGGAGAGAGCTATACCAACTCGGTCGAGGACTCGAAGGCGATTCGGACCCAGCCGCGCCCGCTGATGCTGGTGGCCAGCTCGGGGATGCTCACCGGCGGCCGGATCATGCACCACCTCAAGGACTTCCTCCCCGATCCTGCGTGCACGCTCCTGTTCATCGGCTACCAGGGCGAGGGGACCCTGGGGAGGCACATCCAGTCGGGTGGCGCCACGGCGCGCATAGACGGCGAGGAGTACCAGGTCCGCTGCCGCGTGCGCTCCATCTCGGGCTTCTCCGCACATGCGGACGAGCACGAGTTGCTCGAATGGCTGGGCAATTTCGCACGGGTCGGCGGGTCCGAGACTCCGGATGGGGCGCCGAAGCGGGTGTTCGTGGTCCACGGCGACCCCGACGCCGCGGAAGCGCTGGCGGGCCGGATTCGCGAGTCACTCCACCTGGAGGCGCATCTGCCCGCTTACCTGGAGACGATTCGCCTGCGCTGATCTTGCGTGGGGTGGCTAGCCCGAGGTGGCTAGCATGCCGCGCATGACCGAGCGGCCATTCATCTCGTTCCTGACCGATTTTGGCGCCACCTCGAGCGCGCCGGCCGTCTGCCGAGGGGTGATGCTCGGCATTGCCCCGGACGCGCGCCTGGTGGACATCACCCACGCGATTCGACAGTTCGCCGTGCGCGACGGCGCCTTCCTGCTGGCGCGCAGCGTCCCTTACTTCCCGGTGGGGGTGCACGTGGGCGTGGTCGACCCCGGCGTCGGGACCATTCGTCGCCCAGTCGCGCT
>JBDSIN010000010.1:0-13156 GCA_039917955.1 Candidatus Limnocylindria bacterium | reverse complement strand
ACGGGGTGCGGTACAGGTCGTCGCGGCTGTCGTGGGCGAGGTCAGCTGCGGAGATCTCCCCGTCCGCGGCAAGCGGTGGCAGGTCGGGGTCGAGCGTGACGGGCCCCGGACCGGTGCTCGGGCGCGTCAGAAGGAAGGCGCCGGCGATCAGCACCAGGGCAAGAGCGATCGCGCCTCCCAGCAGCACCCTCCGATCGGGTCGGGCAGCGGTTGTGCTCATCGGCCTACTCGCCAGATGCCGGCCCAGCGCCCGGGCAGGGCGATGGCCACGCCACCGTCGCCGGTCGCACGCATGGTCGCGGCGCGCTCATCGGTGCTAAGCAGCGAGGCGAGGCGCGCGACGTCGAGCGGCCCGGGCAGCACCAGCTCGGCAGCATCCTCTCCCGCGTTGGCAGCCACAACCGACCGATTCGCATCAGCCCTGCGCTCAAACGCGACCACCGTGTCGCCGGCGGCAAGCGTCCGGTACCCGTCCCCGCGGAGCGCGCGGTCCGCGGCTCGTGCCGCCACGGCGCCGCGCGTGAAGGCGAGCAGCTCGTGGTTCCAATCGCCCTCGTTCGGGGGGAACGCGCGGCGGCTGTCCGGATCGGCGTGGCCGGTCATCCCGATCTCGTCGCCGTAGTAGATGCTCGGCGCCCCGGGCATCGCCATCTGGAGCAGCGTGGCGATGCGCAGCGACGCCTCGTCCTCACCGCACAGCGCCAGTGCGCGCGGCGTGTCGTGCGAGTCGAGCAGGTTCAACTGCGCCGCCACGTGTTCGGTCGGGTACGAGATTCGCAGCTCCTCCACGCGCGCTGCGAAGCCGACGCCGTCGAGCGGCAACAGGGCCTCATGCACGGCCTGGTGGCCGGCCGCGACCGCCCGGTCCAGGTGGGCGCCCGCGGCAAACCCGAGGATGGCGAAGGCGAGCGGGTAGTTCATCAGCGCGTCGAATCGGTCCGGTCCGAGCCACGCTGGAGACACGTCCCAGATCTCGGCCACGATGTAGGCCTCGGGGTTCAACGCCCGGACGCGCTGACGGAACTCGGCCCAGAAGGTGAGATCCTCGATCTCGGCGGCGACGTCGAGGCGCCACCCGTCCGCACCGAAGCGGATCCAGTGCTCGGCCACGCGGAGCAGGTACTCGCGCATCTGCGGGTTGCCGACGTTCAGTTTCGGTAGCGCCGGCAGGTTCCACCATGCCTGGTAGCCGAGGACCTTGATCGAGGCCGGGCCTTCCCGGTGGGTCGTGCCGTAGTCGGCCGGAAGTGCTGTGCGCAGCGATCGCTCGGGATAGGCGTGCAGCGGCCGATCCCTGGTGAGGACCGACGGATCGAGGTAGAACCAGTCGCGGTACGGCGAGTGGCGACCCGTCTCGAGCACGTGGTGGAACGGCCAGAAGCCACGGCTGGCGTGGTTGAAGACACCATCCAGCACGACCCGCATGCCCCGCCGATGCGCCTCGTCGAGCAGCTCGCGCAGCGCGTCGTTGCCGCCGAGCAGCGGATCGACGGTGTAGTAGTCGTACGTGTGGAAGCGATGGTTGCTGGCGGAGGCAAAGACGGGGTTCAGGTAGATGGCGGTGGCGCCGAGCGACTGGATATGGTCGAGCCGCTCGATGACCCCGTAGAGGTCGCCGCCCTTGAAGCCGTGAACGGTGGGCGGCGACTCCCATGGCTCCATCGGTCCGGGGCGCTGGACCCGGTCGGAGCGGGCGAAGCGGTCGGGGAAGATCTGGTAGAAGACGGCATCCCGAACCCAGGCCGGAGGCGCGCCGTCGGACATCGGCCGAATCAGCCCTTCACGCCGCCAAGCGTGACCCCGGAGATCAGCCACTTCGACGAGTAGAGGAAGAGCGCCACGATCGGAATCGAGACCAGGATCGAGGCTGCCGCCAGGTCGCCCCACTGTGTCTGGAACTGCGCCTGGAAGCGCAGGATCCCGAGCGGCCAGGTGAAGAGCTCCGTCGAGGAGCCGATGAGGACGCGGGCCAGCACGAACTCGTTCCACGCGGCGAGGAAGTTGAAGAGGAAGACGATCGCCAGGGCAGGTGCCGAGAGCGGCAGCAGGATTCGCCAGAAGGCGCCCAACTGAGAAGCGCCATCGATACGCGCCGCCTCCTCCAGCTCGATCGGCACCGTGTCGTAGTAACCCTTGAGGATCCAGATGCTGAACGGCACCGAGGTCACCGAGTAGGCGATCACCAGCCCCCGGTACGTGCCGGTCAGGTCGAGCTGCACCGCCAGGATGAAGATCGGCACCAGCAGCATCGTGGCGGGGATGAGCTGGGTGGCGAGGAGGGCGGTCAGCCCGATCCCGCGCCCTGGGAACTTGTAGCGGCTGAAGGCGTACGCGCTGGTGGCGGCGAAGACCAGTCCCACCAGCGAGGTGCCGACGGTGATGATCAGGCTGTTGAACAGCCACTGCGGCAGGGAGGTGCCGTTGATGACGTGCCCGAACGAATCGAGCGTGGCGTTCTCGGGAATGAGCCGGAAATCGCGCTCGAGCAACGCGTTGCTGGGGCGCAGGGCGATGCTGAGGACCCGCACGATCGGGAACGCGGCCATCAGCGACGCGATTATCAGCACGCCATGGATCAGCAGCCGCTTCTGGAAGCTGTCGCGCCGGCCGCCGGCCGCCTTCGAAGGTGCCCGCGAGGCGCCGCCGGCAGCCGCCACGGGGATGGGGATCCCGGTACCGCTGGTCATTCGTTTGCAGACTTCAGCGCGCCGCTGCGGCGAACGTAGAAGATCACGAATAGCAGCAGCACTGCGAAGATCGCAAAGGCGTAGGCGCCGGCGAATCCATACCGGTTGTACTGGAACGCGGCCCGGAAGAGGCCGGTCACCAGCGTGTCGCTGGTCTCGAGCTCATTCTGATTCAGGACGAACGGCACGTTGAAGTTGTTGAAGGTCCAGACCACGCCGAGGATGATTGCCGGGGTGAGGACCGGGGCGATCATCGGCAGGGTGATGTGCCGGAACGATTGACGACTGCTGGCGCCGTCGATTTCGGCCGCCTCGTAGAGGTCGCCCGGGATGCTCTGCAGGCCGCCGAGCAGGATCACCATCATGAATGGGATCCCGAGCCAGACATTGACCAGCACCATGGCGGCAAAGTTCCAGGTCGGATCCGTCAGCCAGCTCGGCCCCGTGACCCCGACCATATCGAGCAGTTGGTTGACCATCCCGAACTCGCCGTGGAGCTCGGTGCGCCAGACGGCCAGTGCCACGATCTGTGGCACCGCCCACGGCAGCACGATCAGCGCGCGGTAGATCCCCTTGCCGCGCATCTGGCGATGGAGCAGCAGGGCCAGTCCCAGGCCGCCGGCTACGTGCATCGTGACGTTGAGCACGGTCCACAGCACCGTCTGCCACAGGACCTGGAAGAAGCCCGCCTGCTGCAGAACAGGCGTGGTGAAGACCTTGATGTAGTTCTCCGCCCCGACGAACATGCTCTCGCCCTTGCACTCGGTCAACAGGCCCGCGGTCGGGAAGTCGGGGGCACAGAACCGCCGCAGGCTCATGTTGGTGAAGCTGACGTTGAGCTCCCAGAGAAGTGGATAGGCGATGAGCAGCAGCAGACCCACAAATGCCGGGGCGATCAGCATCAGGGGGACCGCCAGCCTGGCCTTGATCCAGCGGACCAGGACGAGGTACAGGAAGCCCTCGAGGGCAGCCACCGCGACCGCAATGACGACCAGCGTGAGGACGATCTCCTGGAGCGCCGATGCCGATTGGTCGAAGTTCATCGTCTGCCTCTGGAGGGGCTGCCCAGGGGTTCAGTGGATGGAACAAGGGGATGGCGGGTCGATGCGACCCGCCATCCCATTATGGGACTCGGCTACAGGGCAGCGACGCAGGCGTCCGCAGCGGCCTGCATGGCCGCGGCAGCGTCAGCAACGCTGGCTGTCCCACTCAGAACGGCCGACATCTGGGGCTTCATGGCATCCCAGTTGCAGCGCATCTCGAGATTGACCGGCTGCGGAACGCCCTTGGACACCGCGTCGGCGGCGTCGGCCAGGTTCGGGTCGCCGGTGACGACCGCACTGTTGAGGATCTCGTCGTTCGACGGGAGCCGCTTGAGAACCTCGACCTGCGCCTGCTGCTGGTCAGCGGCGAGCGTGAAGTCGATGAAGTCGAGAACCACCGTCAGGGTGTCGCCCTCGACTGCGCTGGGGACCATCCAGTAGGTCCCGCCGATGTAGGGGGCGGGATACGTGCCGGTCGACTTCACCATCGGGATGGCGGTGACACCGAGGTCCTCGCCGAGGGCCGTGGTGTAGTCGCCGAGAGCCCAGTCGCCGTTGATGATCATGCCGGCGCTGCCGGTCTTGAACAGGTCATCGGCGCAGGTGTAGTCGCACTCCGACGGCATCACCGCGGAGTCGAACTTCAGGTCATACAGGAACTGGAGGGTGGACTGCATCTCCGGCGTGTCGAGCGTCGGCGTCTGGCCGTCGCTGTCGAAGACCGATCCGCCGAAGCCACCGAGCCACGGGACGAGCCAGAACGGCTCGGTCTGGTTGTAGACCAGCCCGTACTTGTCACCGGCCGTGTTGGCGACAGCCGCTGCGATCATCGCGTCGGTGTCGGCAGGTGCATCGGCGACCATCGTCTTGTTGTAGTAGAGCATCAGCTGGTTGCCGATCGAGATCGGGGCAACCCAGACATCGTTGTCTGGCCCGTAGGTGCCGGCACCCTTGGCCGCATCGGCCAGGACGCTCTCGTCGAACTGCCCGGTCAGGGGCTGGACAACGCCCGCGTCGTAGAACGGACCGACGTGGTCGAGCACGGTCCAGAGCAGCTCGGGCTGGGTCTCAGGCGCGAGTGCCGAGTTGACCATGTCCTCGCGCAGGAGTTCGACGTCCTTGTTGACCACGTTGAAGGTCACGTTGGGGTGGAGCGCCGAATAGTCATCCGCAAGCTGCTGGACGAAGTCGATGTTCGGGTCGCCTTCCTTTGTCCACAGCTCAATGGCGATGTCGCCGGTCGGGAACGACGGCTCTGATGCCGCGGCCGACTCGGACGGTTCGCCCGCCGAGGGCGACGCGCTGGTGCTGGTGCAGGCCGCGAGCACAAGGGCCACGACCATCGCCAGCGGCAGGAACTTGATTGGCTTGGGTACGGACATTGGGAGAAACCTCATGTGAATGAATGGTTCCGGTCTCTGGGACGGCGATGTGCTCAGCGGCACCTCCTCATGCAATCTCTGCCACGGGCAGGTGATAATTCGTTCTGGCGCGCGCGGTCGAACCGCGCACAGCGAGACGGGTGGGCAGGACCTCGCGGGAGTGGGCGCGGCCCTCTCCCGATTGAATGGCGTCGATCAGCCGCAGCGCCGCCAGGCGCCCCTTCTCGCGAATCGGCTGATGGACGGTCGTGAGCCGGGGCGTGACCCAGGCGGCAGCGGGGACGTCGTCGAACCCGACGACCGACAGATCGGCGGGGAGCGTCAGGCCCGCGTCGAGTGCCGCGTTCATGACGCCGATGGCGGTGACGTCGCTCATGGTCATCACCGCCGTTGGCAGCAGGCCCTCATTGAGCGCCTCGAAGGCGGCTCGGCCACCCTCCTCGGAGACCGGCGCCGAGACGACCCGCAACGCGGCCTCTCCCGCGCCCGCAGCGGCAAACCCGCTGCGGATCCCCGCGAGGCGCCGGGCCGAGACGCCCTGATGCTCGTCGAGGGGCGTATCGGGATGCTGCGCGATCAGGACCACGCCCACGTCGCGATGCCCGAGTTCGGCCAGGTGGATCGCCGCCTCGCGTGCGCCGGCAACGTCGTCGATGGCGATGACCGAGGCGCCGTCCCAATGTTCGACATCGAGCGCCACCACCGGCAGGCCCGAGCGTTGCAGCTGAGCCAACTCCGGATGCCCGGACTCCAGTCCGAGGAGGATCAGCCCGTCCACCAGCGCCTCCTTGATGGCGGTGGCGATCGAACCGTGCACCGGCGGCACCACCACGACGGCGATCCCCTGGGCGTCGCACACGTCGCCGATGCCGCGGATCAGCTCGGGCAGGAAGGGATTGGCGAAGATGTCGTGCGTCGACTGCGGCACGACCAGCCCGATCTGCCGGGTACGGCGCGACGCCAGCCGCCGGGCGATCGGCGAAGGGCGATATCCCAGCTCCTCGGCTGCCGCCAGGATCCGCTCGCGGGTCATCGTGTTGAGGTGCTCCGGCTGGTTGAACGCGAACGAGACGGCCGTCTTGCTGACGCCGGCGCGCTCCGCCACATCACCGATGCGGGGTCGTGCCACCGCTTCTCCTCTGGTGGCTGAACCGATTTAGTGAACCGGTTTAGCGAGCGAAGGATACGGAACCGCGCGGATCGCTGTCAAGGGCCATTCGACAGTTCGTCGGAGCGCTCCATGCCGGCCACGCTGCTACGATCCCGGCGATGCCGCCCACAACCGGACCCTCCACCGAACCGCCCGCGCCTCGAATGCCCTGGGGCGTCCGACTCTGGTTCGCCTGGGCCTTCGCCCTGTTGGCCATCACCGGGTTGTTGCTGCCGAGGATCATCGAATACGTCGACTTCAGCGAGCGCGCCCCGTTCAGCCTGCTCGGGATCTTCATGATGCTCGAACTCGCCGCACTGATCTTCGGCGTCACCGTGGCGATGCAGCGAAAACGGATCGCCTACCGTTTCGCGATCGGGATCGCCGTGCTGGCGGCGCCGATGCTGGCCGGCCTGCCTCCCATCCTGCTGGAGTTTCCGCCTGAGTCCGCCACGGGCTGGCAGGCGCTCTTTCTGCCGGTCGGAATGGCCATCACCGTGGTGCTGTTGATCGCGCTGCTGCGTCGCTCGTCGCGGGACTATTTCAGCGAGGACTGATCGGCCGAGGCCCGCCGCCGCCTCCCTATACTGGCCGCGTGAAGCTGCAGGTCATCAACCGGCCCGATGTTGGCCAGCGCCTGGGCCTGGTCACCGATGACGGACTCCGCGACCTGACCGCGGCGACCGGTGCCCGTGATGTCGGCGAGTTGCTGGCCGGCGGTCACACCCTGTCGGCCGACGACGCGGGCGAGCTGATCGACCCCGATACTGCGCACCTCCGAGCGCCCATCGCGCGACCCGGCAAGATCATCTGCGTGGGGCTCAACTACCACGACCACTGCCGGGAGCAGGGGAGCGACCCGCCCGACTACCCGATGCTCTTCGCCAAGTTCGCCAACGCCATCAACCACCCCGGAGAGCCGGTCGTGCGACCGCGCGCCACCGAGAAGCTGGACCTCGAGTGCGAGCTCGCCGTGGTGATCGGCCGCCGCGCCAGCCGCGTCGCGCGCGACGCGGCGATGGGCGCGGTCTTCGGCTACACGGTCCTCAACGACGTGACCATGCGTGACCTGCAGCGCGAGGATCGGCAGTGGCTGCGTGCCAAGGGCGCCGACGGCTTTGCGCCCATCGGTCCGGTCGTGGTCACCGTCGATGAACTTGGTGATGCCGCCGGCCTGTGGATGCGCTCATCGGTGAACGGTGAGACCTGGCAGGACTCGTCCACCGCGGAGATGATCTTCGACGTGCCCACCCTGGTCGCGTTCGCGTCGCGGACGATCACCCTCGAGCCGGGTGACCTGATCGCGACCGGCACCCCCGCCGGGGTCGGTCACTTCGCGGACCCGCCGCGCTACCTGGCCGCGGGCGACGTGATGCGGGTCGAGATCGAGGGGATCGGTGCCCTCGAGAACCCCGTCGTCGACGAGCCGGGCCGAACCGATGACCATGCCGCGGCCGCCGGCGTGGCCGAGCTGCTGGAGCTGGCCCGATGACAACGGTCGCCGCCCCGCCGCGCACCATGCGCGCCCTGGCCAAGACACGCCCCGAGCCCGGACTCGAGCTGGTGCAGCGGCCCGTGCCGGTACCCGGGCCCGGCGAGGTGCTGCTCAAGATGGAGGCCGCCAGCATCTGCGGTACCGACTACCACCTCTTCAACTGGGATCCATGGGCGCGCGAGATTCTCAAGCCACCGACCATCCTCGGTCACGAGCTGGCCGGACGCGTGGTCGGCGCCGGCGACGGCGTGACCCGTGTGCGCGAGGGTGATCTGGTCGGCGTGGAGAGCCACATCGTCGACTGGACCTGCGCCCAGTGTCGTCGCGGCGATATGCACCTGTGCCACAACCTGCGGGTGATCGGGGCGCACGTGGACGGCGGCTTCGCCGAGTACGTCGTCATTCCACAGGCCAACGCCATCGAGAGCAACGGGCTCGACCCCGCAGTGGTGGCGCTTCAGGAGCCGATGGGCAACGCGGTGCATGCCGCCTTCGCCGAGCCGATCGAGGGTCGCACCGTGCTGGTCACCGGCTGCGGGCCGATCGGCCTCTGCGCGGTCGGCATCGCGCGCGCCGCCGGCGCGGAGCTGGTGATCGCCACCGACACGGAGGACTACCGGCTCGACCTGGCGCGCACCATGGGCGCCGACCTGGCGCTCAACGCCCGCGACCCCGCGACCGTCGAGCGGATCATGGCCGCCACCAACGGCGACGGAGTGGAGGTTGTCCTCGAGATGAGCGGAGCCCAGGCCGCGCTCGACCAGGCGCTGGCCGCGGTCACCCGGGGCGGCCGGATCAGCCTGCTCGGGATCTTCGGCGAGCCGGTGAAGGTGGACCTCTCCGACTTCGTCATCCAAAAGGGGCTGCGCATCCACGGCATCTACGGCCGCCGCATCTACGACACCTGGGAGCGCACGCAGGCGCTGCTGCGCTCCGGGGCGCTGGATGTCACGCCGATCATCACCCATCGCTTCGACCTCGCCGACTGGGAGCGCGGGTTCGAGCTGATCGCCTCTCGTCACGCCGGTAAGGTGGTCCTCCTGCCATGACCGATACGCTCGCCTCCCCGGCCGGCTCCGCCCGGTCCCGCGACCCGCTCGCCTTTCTTGCCGCCGAGATCGAGGAGCTTAAGGCCAAGGGCCTCTTCCGCCGGATGCGGGTGGTGCAGAGCGAGCAGCGCAGCCGTTGCGTGATCGACGGGCGCGAGGTGATCACGCTGTCGAGCAACAACTACCTTGGGCTCAACACGCATCCGAAGCTGCGTGAAGCCGCCATCGATGCGGTGCGGCGCTTCGGCGCCGGCTCCGGCGCGGTGCGCACCATCGCTGGCACGATGTCGCTCCACGAGGAGCTCGAGCGCCGCCTGGCCGAGTTCAAGGGCACCGAGGCGGTGCTCACCTTCCAGTCGGGCTTCACCGCCAATACCGGCGTCATCCCGATCCTCGCCCCCGAGGGCGCGGTGATCGTTTCGGACGCACTCAACCACGCCAGCATCATTGATGGCATCCGCCTCACCAAGGCCGAGCGGCGCGTCTTCCCGCACGCCGACATGGATGGGCTGCGGACCGTCCTCGGCGAGGTGCGCAGCGCTCCGGGTGGGGCGGAGAGGACCGTGCTGGTGATCACCGACGGCGTCTTCAGCATGGACGGCGACATCGCCCGGCTGCCGGAGATTGTCGAGGCCGCGGAAGGTGCCGAGGCGATCGTCCTGGTCGATGATGCGCACGCGTCCGGCGTGCTCGGTCGCAACGGACGAGGCAGCGTTGATCACTTCGACCTGCATGGCCGCGTCCATGTCCAGGTGGGGACCCTCTCCAAGGCGATCGGCGTTCTCGGTGGCTATGTCGCTGGACCGCTGGCGCTGCGCCAGATGCTTGAGCATCGGGCTCGCCCCTTCCTCTTCTCGACCTCCCATCCGCCGGCCGTCGTCGCCGCCTGCCTGGCGGCCATCGACGTCCTCGAGACCGAGCCGGAGCTGATCGAGCGGCTCTGGCAGAACACTCGCTACTTCAAGGCCGGCCTGGCGGCGCTCGGCTTCGACATCGGTGCCTCCGAGACGCCCATCACGCCGGTCATCGCCGGCAGCGGCGCGCTGGCCATGAGCCTCTCCGACCGCCTCTTCGAGGAGGGCGTGTTCGCCCAGGGGATCGGCTTCCCGACCGTGCCGGACGACCGGTCGCGGGTGCGCACCATCGTCACCGCGGAGCACAGTCGGGAAGAGTTGGCAACGTGCCTGGCAGCGTTCGAGAAGGTCGGTCGCGAGCTCGCGCTGATCTGACCGATGACAGCGGTGCGTCGAGGCACCAAGGAGGTGGTCTCGGACGCCGATGGGTGATAGGCTCGACGACAGGGGGACCGTGCTGCTGCCCACACGAGAGGTGCCCGCTTTCGCAATGCGTGAGCGACCGATGAGTGCGTTCGTTGCCGAGGCCCTGCGCGAGGCTGATCGCCGCCGCCTCGCAGCGCCGGAGGTCGCCCCTTCGACACTGCCTGAGGCCGGGGTTGACGAGCTGGCGCGGGCGGCCGCGGCGGGCAGTACCGAGGCTGTGGCGCGGCTGTACGACGCCCTCGTCGACCGCATCTACCGCTACACCGCGATGCGCGTGCGTCGGCGCGAGGATGCCGAGGACATCACCCAGCTCGTCTTCGAGCGGATCGTCATCAACCTGCCACGCTATCGCCACGGCACTCGGCCGTTCGAGGCGTGGGCCTTCCGCATCGCGCGGAACGCGGTGATCGACCATGTCCGTCGCCACCGACCACACGAATCGCTCGATGCTGCCGGCGAGCACGGCGTCGGCGACGGCCTGGATGCCATCACGCTGCGCGACGAGACGATGGCCGAGCTGCGCTCGGCCATCACCACCCTCACTCCCGACCAGCAGGAGGCGATCGCGCTGCGCTATGCGGCCGGCCTCTCTGCCGAGGAAGCCGCCCAGGTGATGGGGCGCCGGGCCGGTACCGTCCGCGGCCTCACCTTCAGGGCCGTCGCCACGCTGCGCCGCCGCATGGCCGACGGTGACCGGAGCGCGCCATGAATCGCGCCGAGCATCGGCTTGGGCTCGACGACCCGGTGGCGCAGCTGCTCGAGCGCGCGGTGGCCGACCTGCGCCCCGATCCACTCTATCGACGGCGTCTGCGTGCGGACACCGTCAACCGCCATGTCGCCCTGCGCGAGGGACTGATCGTAGTGCCCCGTGCGCGCGGGGAGATGGGCAGGCTTGGCCGCGCGGTGCTGTACGCCTCCCTGGCCACGGCGCTCAGCGTGTCGGCCGTCGGAGCCGCCGCCCAGGACGCGGTCCCGGGTGATCTCCTCTACCCGATGAAGCTCCAGCTTGAAGACATTCGCCTGGCGATCGCCTCCCCGGCTCTCCGCCACGACTTGCTGGCCCAGGCACTTGACGAGCGACTGGACGAGGTCGAACAGTTGGCCCAGCGCGGGGAGTGGCAGCGTGCCGCGGGTGCGGCGGGGGCGGCGGAGGCGGCGGAGGGTCGCCTCACCACGGATAGCACGGCGCTCGGCCGGCTGGACGCCGACGAGATGCAGCGTCACGTGGTCGTCCTGACCGACCTTCTCGCGGACGCGCCGCCCTCGGCTCGCAACGGCCTGGAGCGCGCGCTCGATGCCGCGACCTTCGGCCCCGCTCGCGGCGCATCGTGGGATCCCGGCTCCACCTCGAACGGAGGCCACGCCGGCGAAGAGGATCCGCAGTAGGGCGGCTCGTGGAGCGCGCTGGAGCGCAATTCCCCGGCACATCAGAAGACGGGGTAGAGGCGAACCTCTACCCCGTCCCTGCCAGGGGGGCTGGATCAATCACCCGGGCGGATCATCGACCCGCCCGGGTGCATCGGTTCCTAGCGGCGGCGGCGAGCCGCCTTGACGTTGGCGAAGGCCAGGCCTCCGAGGCTGAGCAGGAAGAGCACCGCCATCAGCTCGACCGGAATCGAGATCGGCTGCCCCGCGGGGGCGAAGCTGATCGCGGAGTCCGGAACGCTGGGTGCCGGGGTCCCTGTCCCCGCCTGGACCTGCTCGCTGGTGATCCTGATCGAGTCCTGGCCCGTATCGGGCGCGGTCTCGGTCGAGTCGATGGTCGCCACGTTCACGATCGGCCCTGTCTCCGGCGCATTCGAGGCGACGGTCGTCACGAACGACACGCTCCCGCTCGTGGTGAGCGTGCCGAGGTTCCAGGTGATCGTCCCGGCGGCGAATGTACCGCCGTTGCTGGCGCTCACGAAGTTCAGGAAGGCAGGCAGCGGGTCGCTGATCACCGCGTTGCTGACCGGCCCGTTGGCCAGCGTGTAGGTCAGCGTCCAGGTGACCTGCGCCGGGGTCACCGACTGCACGCTGCCGTTGGCGTTGAACACGAAGTGGACGACTTCGGCGTTGGCCGCCTTGTCGATCACCAGGGTCGGGACGCGCACGAGGACGGTCGAATCGTCATCGCACTCGGGCGCGATGCTCCTGACATCCGGACACTGGCTGTTCGGGCTCGTCACAACCGCCAGGTTGACCAGGCTGGCACCATGCGCGGTGCCGGCGCTGACCGCCGCCTGATACGTCAGCGCGTGGCTGCCGTTGGCCAGTTGGCCCAGGTTCCAGGTGATGGTCCGGGTCGCCGGTGCATAGCTGCCGGCATTGCTGATGCTCGTCGGAGCATCGAGGCCGAGCGGCAGTACATCGGTCACGACAACACCGTTGGCGGGCCCATTACTCACCGTGACAGTCACGGTGTACGACACGACCGTGCCCGGCAGGACCGGGTTCGGCTGGTTGTTGACCTTGACAATCGAGATCGTCGGGCACTTGACGGTGATCGAGGCCTCAGCCGGCCCGACCCTGTCGTTGTTATCAGCGTCCGCGAACGCATCGTTGTCCAGGATTCCGCAATCGGACCGATCCGTCACGGCCGACACGGTCACCTTGGCCGGCGAGTTCTCCGGGGTGGTGACGCCCAGGTCGCCGAAGGAGCAGGTAAGGACTCCAGCCTTGATCGAGCAGTCCTCGCTGTTCTCGCTCCAGCTGAGGTCGCCGGGCAGGTCGTCCTCCAACGTCACGTTGACGGCCGTCCCGGGGCCGGTGTTCCAGACGACGATCGAGTAGCTCGCCGTCTCACCGGCGTCGATCGGGCTCTTGATCGCGACCTTGTCGATGTTCAAGCCAGGGCACTCGACCGTCACCGAGTCGCTCGGGTTGAGCTCCTCGTGGTTGGTCGAGGTGATGTCCGCCACGTTGAGGTAGGTGGCGCAGTCGGCCTGTGCCGTCTCGCTCACGACGTGGACGCTCGCGCCCTCATCAGGCCCCAGATCGCCGAAGTTGCACTCCAGGACCTGCGCACCGACCGGGCCGGTAATCTCGCAGTCCTCGTTGTCCGGGTCGATGCTCCAGTCCAGGCCGCTTC
>JBDSIN010000009.1:0-3023 GCA_039917955.1 Candidatus Limnocylindria bacterium | reverse complement strand
TGCGGTGACTCGGAGATGGCCGAGGGGTCGATGTGGGAAGCCTTCGAAGCGGCCGCCCACAACGGACTCGACAACCTGACCGCGATCGTGGACGTCAACCGGCTGGGACAGACCGGCGAGACGATGCACGGCTGGGACCTGTCCGCCTACGCGGCGCGCATCGGCGCCTTCGGCTGGCACGTGATCGAGATCGACGGCCACGACCTGGGCGCCATCGACGCCGCCTATGCCGAGGCGCTCGCCACCGAAGGACGCCCAACCGCGATCCTGGCGCGGACCGAGAAGGGACGTGGCGTGGCATCGGTCGCTGATCGCAACGGGTTCCACGGCAAGCCGATGGCCGATCCGGAAGCCGCGATCGCCGAGCTGGGCGGAGCGCGAAACATCTCGCTCGCCGTTGCCGTGCCGACCGGTGATCGGCAACCGCATGCCTTCGCGGTCGGCCCGCTCGTGCTGCCGACCTACGCGCTTGGGACGAAGGAAGCGACGCGGAAGGCCTACGGAGACGCGCTGGTCGCCCTCGGAACGGCACGCGGCGACATCGTGGCGCTCGATGGTGAAGTCGGGAACTCGACCTTCTCGGAGCTGTTCGCGACCGCCCACCCGGACCGCTTCTTCCAGTCGTACATCGCCGAGCAGCAGATGGTGGCCAACGCCATCGGTCTGCAGGTTCGAGGCTGGCGGCCGTTCGCCGCCACCTTCGCCGCGTTCCTGTCGCGCGCCTATGACTTCGTCCGCATGGCGGCCATCAGCCGCGCCGACATCGTGCTGGCCGGGTCGCATGCGGGCGTGAGCATCGGTGAGGATGGACCGTCGCAGATGGCGCTCGAGGACCTTGCCTCGCTGCGGGCGGTCTTTGGCAGCACGGTTCTCTATCCATCTGACCCGAACCAGACCGCCGCGCTGCTCCCGCTAATGGCGGACCTGCACGGAATCGTCTACCTGCGCACCACCCGAGAGAAGTTGCCGGTCATCTACGCGCCCGGTGAGACGTTCGAGATCGGGGGCAGCCGTGTCGTTCGACAGACCGATGCCGACCAGGTCACCCTGGTCGGAGCGGGGATCACGGTGCACGAGTCGCTGGCCGCCGCCGCCATGCTCGCCGAGGAGGGGATCGCGGCGCGGGTGATCGACTGCTACTCGGTCAAGCCGATCGACGCCGAGACGCTGCGCGCCGCGGCGCGCGAGACGCGGGCGATCATCACCGTCGAGGACCACTGGCCGGAAGGCGGCCTCGGTGACGCCGTGCTTGAGGTGTTCGCCGCGGACGCGCTCCGCCCGCCGATCGTGAAGCTGGCGGTGCGGGCCATGCCCGGATCCGCCACACCTGCCGAACAGCTTGCCCTGGCAGGCATCGACGCCGCGCACATTGCCGCCGCTGCACGCGACGCACTGAAGGAGTACACCCCATGAACACGTTGCAGCGACTGCATGCCGAGCAGGGGCAGAGCCCGTGGATCGACTTCATCGATCGCGACCTCATTGCGTCCGGACGCCTGGCAGCGCTGGTCGGCGACGGCATCCGTGGCCTCACCAGCAACCCGACCATCTTCGCCAAGGCGGTCGCCAGCGGCCAGTACGACGAGCTGATCCGATCCGGGATCGGCGCCGGCCACGACAGCCGCCAGATCTTCGAGGCGATCGAGGTGGCCGACGTCGGCGACGCGGCGGACGTGCTGCGCTCCGTGTACGACGCGTCGGACGGGACCGATGGCTTCGTCTCGATCGAGGTCGAGCCCGACCTCGCCGACGACACCGCGGCCACGCTCGAGCGCGCTCGCCAGCTGTGGCGCCGCCTGTCGCGGCCGAACCTGCTCGTCAAGATCCCGGCCACCCCGGCGGGCCTGCCGGCGATCGAGGCGGCCATCGCCGAGGGGATCAGCATCAACGTGACGCTCATGTTCAGCGTCGAGGTGTATCGGGCCGTGGCTCGCGCCTACATCGCGGGCCTGCGCCGCCGCCTCGCGACCGGTGGGGAGATCGACCGGATCGCATCGGTCGCAAGCTTCTTCGTGAGTCGAGTGGATACCAAGGTGGACAAGGCGCTCGACGCCATCGGCACCGACGCGGCGCTCGCACTGCGCGGTCGCGCGGCGATCGCCAATGCCAAGCTGGCGTATGCCGCCTACGGGGAGATCTTCGGCGGCGACGAGTTCGCCGATCTGCGTGCGGCCGGTGCACGGGTCCAGCGCTGCCTGTGGGCCAGCACGTCGACCAAGAACCCCGCCTATCGCGACGTGCTGTACGCCGAAGGGCTGATCGGTCCCGACACGGTGGACACCCTGCCGTCGGAGACGATCGCCGCATTCCTCGACCACGGCGTGGTGGCGCGCACCCTGGACGCGGGGGTGGAGGAAGCCGACGCCGCGCTGCGGGCGATCGAGCAACAGGGGATCAGCATGCAACAGGTGACCAATGAGCTGATCGCCGAGGGGGTGGCCTCGTTCGGGCGCTCGTTTGACGAGCTGCTGGCAGCCATCGATGCGCAGCGGCAGGCGCTCGCCCCGGCGTGACGGCCCGGATGAACCTGCCCGGATCGCTCGACGGGGCGGTCTCCGCGCGACTCGCCGCATGGGAAACCGATCGCGTGGCAGACCGGCTGTGGGCCCGCGACGGTAGCCTGTGGGCCGCCTCGGGCAAACCGGCGGCGTCGGTCGCGGCGTGGCTCGGCTGGCTGGATCTTCCCGAATCCATGCCAGGCCGCGTCGGAGAGCTCGAGCGTCTCGTCCGCGAGGCGCGGGCCGACGGCTACACGCGCGCCGCCGTCCTGGGGATGGGCGGCTCCAGCCTGGCCCCGGAGCTGTTCAGCCACCTGTTCGGTGACGTGCTCGGCGCGCCGTCGCCGGGTGTCGCCGGGCTCGAGCTGCGCATCCTCGATTCGACCCATCCCGACGCCGTGCGCGGCTTCCGCTCCTGGGCGGAGTCGGCGCGCACCCTCTTCTGTGTGAGCAGCAAGTCCGGCTCGACCACCGAACCGAACGCGTTCCAGGCGGCCATGGCCGCGCACGCGCCGGCACTCGATT
>JBDSIN010000008.1:0-7470 GCA_039917955.1 Candidatus Limnocylindria bacterium | reverse complement strand
GCTGAGCAGCAGGACCGCCGCGATGGCCGGGGCCGGCCAGCGCCTGATCAGCCACGCGGCGAGGAGGGCGACGGCGATCCACATCGCCTGGAAGTACTTGTTCATGTCGAAGGGCACGATGCTGAGCTGGACGAGGTTCGGCACCGCGAAGAGGAGGAGGACCCAACCGGCGAGGAAGGCACGCCGCGGCACTCCCGGGACGAGCAGTGCGGCCAGCGCCAGCAGGAACGGGACCCCCAGGTTCGTGATGTAGAAGAAGGCGACCGCGGCGGGACCATCCGCAAACTGTGCCGACTCCCACCCGAGTACCAGCTTCAGGTCGCCCGACGATCCCGCCTGGAACAGGGGCGCCACGGCGAACGGCAGCGCCAGCAGATAGGGCGCCAGCAGGAGGGCCGCATTCCGCGGGGCGGCTCGGTCGATGAGGCGTCCACCAGATACGACCCAGGCGAGCGCCAGGCCCAGGAAGGCTGGGAAGAAGAAGAAGTGAAACGGGGCAAGGAGAGCGCCGAGCAGCCCGGCGAGGGCGATCAGCCCCGGCCGGTCCCGCGCCCCGCTCGCCCGCGCGCGAGCGCTGGGGAGCGCCGTCACGAGCAGGAGCACCGCGCCGATCAGCATCGGCAGCCCTGCGGTGGTGGCGCGGTGGACGAGCAGACCGGTGCCCATCACCGATGGGATCCGGAAGTACGGCCACTCGGTTAGCCACGCGTTGTCGTACGAGTTGTGCGTGACCAGGGAGATCGGATCGCCCAGGCCGGCCGCCACGTCGGCGATCAGGCGGATCCATCCCAGGCCTCCGCCGATGACCACCAGCACCACCGCCAGGGCGGCAGCGCGGCGCGCCCCCCGGCCGCGCAGCAGAGCGCGCGCCAGGCCGTGGACCAGCAGCGCCAGTGCACCGGCCAGGATTGCGGAAGAGACGACGAAGCTCGGGACGCTGAAGATATCGGCGGCGCGCGCGGCGATTGCGGCGTGGAAATCGGCGAACCAGTGGTAGACGAGCGGCTCGCCGGCGAAGTACGGGACCTGGGGCGGGAAGTTCCCGGCGTTGACCGACTGGGAGATCGACAGGTGCACGCCGAGGTCGCTCCAGTTCGAGCCGCCGGCGCTGATGCCGCCCGGGGTGGCCTTCCAGAGCCCCGAATCGAGGACGAGCCCGACGAACGCGGCGGCCACGCCGGCAAGGCCGAAGGCGAAGGGATCGCGGCGGAGCGCCCGGACTGCCGTGGCACCCTGGGTGATCAGGCCGGCCGCGCCCCATCGCCACGCGGCGAGTGGCACGGGAAGCGCCAACAGCACTGCGGCGAAGAAGATGGTCTCGCGCCGGTAGCCGCCACTCGCCAGCGAGAGCCAGTAGACGAGGTGCGCAGAGATCGCCACCGACAGCACGATCGTCAGGCCGAGCCGGCCGGCCGCGCTGATCCGCGGGCGCGCGGCGGCGATGATCCCCCAGCCCGGCACCACGAACAGGAGTGGCCAGACGACCGCCACCGCCAGGGGCGGGACCAGCCACGCAGCGACCAGCGCGACCCCGATGCCCAGCGCCATCAGGGCGGCAGCGACCGGCCTGCGGGTGGAGGCGGCGCCGCGCTCGGTCATCGGGCTCGGATCATAGCCGAGGGTCTACCGGGACCTTAGCCCGCGGAGGAGCTGTCAGCGGGGGTCGCCGGCCCGTCGCGTCTTCGTCGCCGCTCGGGCTCCACGCGTTGCGCTGGCCATGCGCGGCAGCGGCAGATGTGGGTCAAGCAGTGCCACGATCCGCTCCACCTGCGCCGGGGTGAGAGGTTCGCTGGCGGAGATCCGCGCTGCCAGCGTCTCGACGTCGGCGAACACCTGGATGCCCGGGCGCTGGCCGCGCTCCCAGCCGATCTCGACGCCGCGCGGCGGGGCGAGGCAGGCGATCACCGTGGCCGGCAGGGCCGCCCGCTCCAGCTGTTGCTCGAGGCGGTGTCCCGCGAGGCGCGCGTTGACCACCGGCTTCGCTTCCCACGGGATCCACGAATCGGTATCGTCGCTCCAGTGGTACCAGTGGCCGTTGCGCTTCCGGAAGCGGCCCCTGTCGGCCTTCAAGGTGAGGGCCCAGGTCCCGCCAGGCCCGACCACGACAGAGTCGATCGGATCACCCGCACCGGCGAACACGCGCCGGAGGTAGTGGTAGCGGTCGTCGAGACGGCGGGCAAGAGGGCCGCTCAGCCGGTCGCCCCCCGGGCGGGGCAGGGGCAGTCGACGTTCTCTGGCGACGGGTCGGTGGATGATCACGGCAGCGCCGATCGTCCTCCGTGGCGGTTGGGGGCCCCGAGTGTACCCCGGTCCGCCGGCCACGCCTAGCCCGCAGAGCTGGGCGGTCCAGGGGTGCCTGCTACGATGCGGTCATGGACGCGCACGACGCAGGAAGCCAGATTCCCGAAGCGATCCGGACCCTTCTTGCCGAGTTGGGAGAGGACCCGGACCGCGAGGGTCTGCTCGGGACGCCCGATCGAGTTCGGCGCATGTACGCCGAGCTGACTGACGGCTACCGCACCGATCCGGAGACGCTCCTCAACGACGCCGCCTTCGCTGTCGACTATGACGAGATGGTGGTGGTGCGGGATATCGAGTTCTACTCGCTGTGCGAGCACCATCTGCTCCCGTTCTTCGGGAAGGCGCACGTGGGGTACCTGCCGCGCGGCAGGGTGATCGGTCTGTCGAAGATCCCGCGTGCCGTCGACATGTACGCGCATCGGCTCCAGGTCCAGGAGCGGCTGACCCAGCAGGTGGCGACCTTCCTGATGGACCGCCTCGAGCCCAGAGGCGTCGCATGCGTGATCGAGGCCACACACCTCTGCACGGTGATGCGCGGCGTGCGCAAGCAGGAGGCGACCATGGTCACCAGCGCGATGCTCGGGACCTTCCGCCGCGACCCAAAGACGCGCGCCGAGTTCCTGACCTTCATCGGTCGCACGGCAGACCGCTAGACCGATGCGCGGTCGCTGCGATGCCCGCGCCGATTAGAATCGAAGGCGCATGACCGACGACGCACGCACCAGCCCGATCCGCGTCCTGATCGCCAAGCCTGGGCTCGACGGCCACGACCGAGGCGCCAAGGTGCTCGCGCGCGGCCTCCGCGACGAGGGGTTCGAGGTGATCTACACCGGCCTTCGCCAGACGCCGGAGATGATCGCCGACGCCGCCGAGCAGGAGGACGTGGACGTGATCGGGATGTCGATCCTGTCGGGTGCGCACATGACGCTCCTGCCGCGCGTCGCCGAGCTCTGCCGCGAGCGGGGCATGGACGACGTGCTGATCGCCGCCGGCGGAATCATCCCCGATGCCGACGTGACCAAGCTCAAAGCGATTGGGATCGGCGAGGTGTTCGGCCCGGGGACGAGCATCGGCCAGATCGCGCGCTACTTCCGCGAGCACGCGCGCCGGCCCACCTGAGCGCGGCCGGCCATCAGCAGATGAGCGACCTCGTCCCGCTCCTGGCGGGCGCTGTCGCCGGTGAACGGAGGGCGCTGGCGCGCCTGCTGACCGCCATCGAGGGTGACGCCGCCGGTATCCGGAAGCTGATCCCCTCGCTTTTCGCCGCGTCTCGCGGGGCGCACCTGGTGGGGATCACCGGGCCTCCGGGGAGTGGCAAGTCGACGCTCGTGAATGCGCTGGTTTCCGTTTGGCGCCGGCGCGGGCGGCGAGTCGGAATCCTGGCGGTCGATCCCTCGTCACCGTTCACCGGCGGCGCGATCATGGGCGACCGGGTCCGCATGATGGAGCACGCCGCGGACCTCGACGTGTTCATGCGCTCCATGGCGAGCCGCGGCGAGCTGGGCGGCCTTGCCGGAGCCACCTGGATCGCCGCCGCGGCACTCGATGCGGCCGGCTACGACCCCGTTCTGGTCGAGACGGTGGGAGCCGGGCAGAGCGAGGTCGAGATCGCGCGGCTGGCCGAGACGACGGTGGTGGTCGAGGTCCCGGAGATGGGCGACGAGGTGCAGGCGATCAAGGCGGGACTGCTGGAGGTGGCCGACCTGATCGTCGTGAACAAGGGCGACCGTCCCGGCGCCGAGCTTGCCGCCAGGCAGCTCCGCGCGATGCTTTCGAGCGCGGGCGGACGGATCACCCGTCAGCCGCCTGCCATCTTGACCACGACCGCACTCAGCGGTGAGGGGGTTGAGGCCCTGGCCGATGCGATCGACGCCCACCGTGCCACGGCCCGCGCGCCGCAGCTCGCCACGCAGCGCGCGCGGAACCAGCTGCGCCGCGCTGCGGCTGAGATCGGTGTCCGGGCCGCCACCGCTCATCCGGACTGGGACAACCTTGTCGAGGCCGTCGCCGAGCGCCGTGTCGATCCGGTCACCGCCGCGGAGCGGCTCCTCGGCGACTGATCGCCCCGCACCCACCACGAGCAGCAGCCTCGCCACGTAGATACTTCCCTGACCCGGAGCACAACGCGGCGGCAGCGCCTCTCAGGGGCTGTTGTTTCTCACGTGGAGAGCGTTGAGCCCTCCTCACGCCACGTCCGCCGCCATTCCGGGGTGTAAGCCCCTCGGGGCTGAGAATTAGCCCCGGCGCGTGACGATGGCCAGCCCCGCCGCCGCTCCCGCGAATCATCCCTTCGCTGCTAGGCTAGCCACCATGAGCATTGAGCGCGTCTTCGTCATCGGAGCCGGCCTGATGGGCCACGGCATCGCGCAGGTGAGTGCCGCCGCCGGCAAGTCGGTCACCCTCAGCGACCGCACCGCGGAACTCGCCGAAAAGGGCAAGGCCCGCATCGCCGGCAACCTCGCTCGTCAGGTCGAAAAGGGCAAGCTCGAGCAGGCTGCCGCCGACGCTCTCCTCGCGCGGATTGCCACTTCGGTGGGAGCGGATGCCGCAGCCGGGCACGAGATCGTGATTGAGGCTGTCTTCGAGGACGAGGCGATCAAGCGCGAGACGTGGAGCCGCCTCACCGCCGCCGCCGACCCGGGTGCCATCTTCGCCAGCAACACGAGCAGCATCAGCATTACCAGCCTGGCCACCGCGACCGACCGCCCGGCGAAGTTCATCGGCCTGCACTTCTTCTCGCCTGTGCCGGTGATGCGCCTGATCGAGATCATCCGCGGCCTGGAGACCGACGACCAGACCGCCTCGACCGCGGCCGCCTTTGCCGGTGAGCTGGGCAAGACGGTGATCGAGTCACGCGACATGCCCGGATTCCTGGTGAACCGGATGCTCGGCCCCTTCATCAACGAGGCGATCTTCGCGCTGACGGAGAGCACCGGCACCGCTGACGATATCGACACCGGGGCGAAGCTCGGGCTCAATCACCCGATGGGGCCGCTGGAGCTCTCCGACTTCATCGGCAACGACGTGATGCTCAACGTGATGGACGTGCTGTACCGCGGTTTCGGTGACCCCAAGTTCCGCGCCGCCCCGCTCCTGCGCCAGATGGTCGCCGCGGGGCACCTCGGTCGGAAGACGGGGCGCGGCTTCTACGCCTACGACGAGAAGGGCAACCGGATCGCGGGATGACGAGCGTCGCCACCGCCCGCCCCGACCCGTTCGCCCTCACCGAGGAGGAGCGTGCCGTTCGCGACACGGCTCGCGAATTCGCGCAGCGGGAGCTGGCTCCGACGGTGGCGCAGCGCGATGAGGACGAGCGCTACGACCGAGCGCTCTTCGACCGGATGGGCGAACTCGGCCTTACCGCCATCCCATACCCGGAGCAGTACGGCGGCGCCGGGATGTCCTACTTCGCGTGGGTGCTGGCGATCGAGGAGATCGCGGCGGCCGACATGGGGATGGCCGTCAGCCTATCGGTCCATATCCTTTCACAGCTGTGCATCCACCTCGCCGGGACCGATGAGCAGAAGGCGCGCCTCCTGCCGCCGATGGCCGCCGGCACGCACCTCGGAGCCTTCGCACTCACCGAGCCGCAGGCCGGATCCGATGCTGCCGCACTCTCCCTGCGCGCCGAGCCGACCGATGACGGCTACAGGCTGACCGGGACCAAGGTCTGGATCACCAACGCCGGCGAGGCCGATCGCTTCATCGTCTTTGCCACGGTTGACCGGAAGCGCGGCCGCGAGGGGATCACTGCCTTCGCCGTCCCCCGCGACACGCCCGGGTTTACCGTCGGCACTCACGAGCGAAAGATGGGGATCCGCGACTCGTCGACAGCTGAACTGGTCTTCGACGGTGCACGCGTTTCAAGTGCCCATCGGCTCGGCGCAGAAGGGGATGGGCTGCGCATCGCGCTCGAGTCGCTCGCCTCGGGACGGATCAGCATCGCAGCGGCCTGCACGGGCCTTGCGCGGGCCGCTCTCGAGCATGCGGCGAGCTATGCGGCTCAGCGCACGCAGTTCGGAAAGCCGATCGCCGACCAGCAGATGATCGCCGCCCTGCTCGCCGATGCCGTGGTCGGAGTCGAGGCGTCGCGCCTGCTCACGTGGCGGGCCGCGCGCCTGCGCGACGCGGGCGCTGCGCCTGGTGCGATCGCCGCCGCGAGCAGTGCAGCAAAGATGTTCGCCTCCGATACCGCCATGCGCGTCGCGACTGATGCTGTTCAGGTATACGGCGGTGCGGGATACTCACGCGACAACCCGGTGGAGCGCTTCATGCGCGATGCCAAGGGAGCGCAGATCTACGAGGGAACCAACCAGGTCCAGCGACTCATCATTGCGCAGCATCTGATCGAGGAGATCCGCAGATGACCACCACCACGGTCCCGGGCGATACCCCCGCACCGGCCGCGCCACGCCTGATAGAGGCGCAGGGCGAGCCGATCAGCCTCCCCGACGAGCTGCGCGCCGACAACCTGGTGGCGCTCGTCCACAAGAGCGTCGAGCGCTACCCGGACAAGGAGGCGCTTCGCTGGAAGCTGCCGAAGACGCGTCGCCAGACGGGGGGCCTCCCGCAGGAAGAGGAGACGGCGGTCTGGACCTCGACCACCTATCGACAGACCTGGGACTGGATCACGCAGGTGGCGATGGGGCTCAAGCACATCGGCATCCGCGATGGCGATCGCGTCTGCATCATGAGCCGCACGCGCCCCGCCTGGCTCGCGGCCGACCTCGGTGCGATGTCGCTCGGCGCGGTGACCTGCCCGATCTACCCATCGGTGGAGCCGAACCAGGCCGCCTTCGTCATCAACAACGTGGGAGCCAAGCTCGTCTTCGTCGAGAACCTGCAGCAGGCTGCCAAGATCGAACAGGTACGCGGCGAGTGCCCGACCCTGGAGCACGTGGTCGTCATCGAGGACCGTGGCCGCCTGCCCGAGGGCGCCATCAGCTTTGACGACATCTTCGACCTGGCCACCGTGGACCCGGGCGAGATTCGTGAATGGACCGAGGCCTGGAAGGGCTTCGGCCGCGACCGGGTGGCGACCATCGTGCACACGTCGGGGACCACCGCCAACCCGAAGGGGGTGGTGCTGACCCACGGCAACATCCTGCACAACTACGAGGCCGGCATCCAGGCGGTCGACTTCACCGAGCACGACACCTTCCTCTCGTT
>JBDSIN010000007.1:0-6139 GCA_039917955.1 Candidatus Limnocylindria bacterium | reverse complement strand
TGACCACCAGGTTTCCGATTGCCTGCTCGGCACGCACGCGGTCGACGTTGACGATGGCGTCGCTGGCATCCACGCTCAGGCGCACATCACCCGGGCCCGCAAGCGGCCGAACGCGGCGCATGACGCTCTCGAGGAGTTCGTTGACGTCCGTCGCGGTACGCAGCAGTGGCCGGCCGGACGCCTCGGCTGCCACCAGGTCAAGCAGGTCGTCGGCAAGCTCGGCGAGGCGCGCGGTGTCGGCTCGTGCGGCGCGGAGCGCGCCTCGTACCTGATCGGGCGTCATGCGCGCGTCATCCGCGAGTTCGAGCTCCACCTGGAGCGCCGCGATCGGCGTGCGCAGGTCGTGCGAGGCCGCAGCCAGGAAGGACCGGTGGCGGCGAACGCTGTCAGCAACGCGGTCGAGCATCCGGTTCAGCGTCCTGGCCAGCACGCCCAACTCATCAAGCGACCGTGGCTCTTGCAGTCGTCGCTCCAGATCTGCCTCCGAGATTGCGGCAGCTTCGGCCGTCATGGTGGCCACCGGGCCAAGGGCACGCCCAGCCAGCCACCACCCCCCAAGGCCGGAGACGAGCACCGCCGCCACCCCCGCGAGGCCCAGCAACTCGGCCAGCGCGGCCTGCGCCGCCGCGACCTGCGTCAGATCGGACCCAGCCACCACGACAAGCCCCGTGTCCATCCTTTCCGTCTGAACGATGAGTGACCGACCGGCGATCGAGATGGGACCGTCCGCCGCCGGCACCGACGTCAGGGCCGGAGCACCGGAGCTTGCTTCCAGCAGGGAACCGTCGGCCGAAAAGAGGACCACCCACACGCTGGCGGTGTCAGTATCGCCATCCTGCAGCCCCGCCTGCTGGTCGCTGTCGAGCGCGGACTGGACGCCAGCAAGGCGCAGGTCGATGCGTCGCCCCAGTTCGGCGCGCAGGACCCCGCCCAACTGAAGCCAGACAACGCTTCCCAGCACGGCGATGGTGACGGCGACAGCGGCCGCGTACGTTAGTGCCAGCCGCGTCCGAATGGTCATGGCGCCCCTGGATCGCGAGACCCGACAGGAGGTCGAAGCACGTACCCCGCGCCGCGGATTGTCTCCAGTCGCGGTCGGTCAGGACCCTCTCCGAGCTGCTCGCGAAGGGTCCGCACATACACGTCAATGATTCGCGGCGAGCCATCAAATGCCCAATCCCAGACCTGGTCCAGGATTACCGAACGACTCAGAACTGCATCGGGCTGCCGCATGAAGAACTCCAGCAGGGCGAATTCTCGAGCGGTCAGCTCCAGCGTCCGGCCATCGGCCAATGCCCGATGCGCCACAGGGTCAACCTCCAGGTCGCCCAACCTCAGCCGGACCGGCCGCTCCACAGCACCGCGTCTTGCTAGTGCGCGCAGCCTGGCGAGTAACTCAGCGAAGGCGAACGGCTTCAGGACATAGTCATCGCCACCGGCGTCGAGTCCACGAACTCGGTCCTCGATGGCTCCCCGTGCGGTCAGGAAGAGGACCGGCGTCCATCTTCCGGCGGTGCGCAGTTCCGCGCAAAGCGCGTAACCGTCGCCGTCAGGTAGGGTGACGTCGAAGATCATCGCGTCGTACACGGACTCGGTGGCCATCCAGCGACCGTTCTCGATTGTGGCCGCGTGGTCGACGGCATATCCCTCGCGCCTTAGTCCCCGAAGCAGGAGTGCGCTCAAGCGGACGTCGTCTTCAAGCACCAGGATCTTCATCGTTGTGCCACGCGTAGCATGCTCTCATCATTGCGAAGAGTATGTGAGTGGCGCGTGAGGCAGAGCGCACTGGAAGGCGTCTCCCAGAGAACTTGGCTCGGGACGTCTGGTTAACCGCCCCTTCATGGAACGGCCCGCATCCTTGCTGGGAAGAGTCCGGCTAATGCATGCCGGAACTGTACGAGGAACACAACCCATGGATCGTCTGAGACGACTGCGCGGCCCGTTGGTCGCGGTAACGAGCACCCTCCTGCTGGTCGGGTCGGGTAGCGTGGCATTGGCCACCGACCCCGCCAATCTTCCGGCGACAGATAGGCCCGCCGTTGAGGAGCCGGAATCGACCGGACCCGATACCGACCTCGTCGAATTCGAGGACGAGAGCGGCGCACAGGATGCCGTCGAGGCCGATGCCCCTGATGCTGCTGAAGCCGACGCCAATGCTCCCGACACCGACGATGTCCAGGACGAGAGCGGCGCACAGGACGAGAGCGGCGCACCGGACTGATAACGGTCCCCGCAGACTCTGTCCTTACCCTCGCCCACCACGCCGCTGGGCGAGGGTTCATTGTTGGCACGGGCCTCGACGCTGGTCACGTGGGGTGAGCCTGCCCCGGCGTCCGCCGCTTCCCGCCGTTGAGGTCGCCGTCCCGTAGCACCGGCGTGCGTACGCAGGAAGACGGCCTGAGCACCTCGGCCCGGCCGGCAGCCACGCGGTAGCATCGGTCCGTGTCCGAACTGAGCGACCTGCTGGATGCTGCGGAGGCGCTCGCCGCGCGTGGCGAACCGATGGCGCTGGCCACCGTCGTGACGACGCGAGGCTCGACCTACCGGCGTTCGGGCGCGCGGCTGCTGGTCCCGGCCGAAGGGGAGCCGGTCGGCAACATCAGCGGCGGCTGCCTGGAGGGTGATGTGGCACGCATCGGTCGCGAGGTGATGGCTTCCGGTGAGCCGCGCCTGGTCGAGTTCGACCTTAACGCGGACGACGACGCGGTGTGGGGCTACGGCCTGGGCTGCAACGGGGCGATGGAGCTGTTGGTCGAGCCCACGCCCGGGGCAGTCGAGACGGTCGCGGCGCTCCGCTCAGGCTCGGGTCAATGCCTGATGACGCCGCTCACTGGGCCGGGTGCGGGCTCTCATCGCTTCGAGACCGATGGCGCCGCTGCCGCGGCGCTGAGCGACGGTTCACCGCGCGTGGAGGAGGTCGCGGGCCAGCGGGTCTTCTTCGAGCCGATGCTTCCGCCGTTTCGCCTGGTCGTCTGCGGAGCCGGTCACGACGCCATCCCGCTCGTACGCCAGGCAGCTGATCTCGGGTGGCGCGTGCTGGTGGCCGATGTCCGACGCGCGCTGCTGAACGGCGAACGATTCCCTGGGGCAGCGGCGTTCAGTGCGGCCGATCCGGCGCAGGCGGCCGCCGAGCTGACGCCCGACGCGCGTACCGCGGTGGTGTTGATGAGCCACAACTACCTGCGCGACATCGCCTACCTGGGCGCCCTGCTGGATTCGCCGCTCGCCTACCTGGGCGTACTCGGCCCGCGGGGACGCACCGAGCAGATGCTGGGGGAGATGGGGAGGTCGGAGGCCATCGCGCGGCTCCACGCCCCGGCCGGCCTGGATATCGGCGCCGAGGGGCCAGAAGAGGTGGCGCATGCCATCGTGGCCGAGATCCTGGCGGTCACGCGGCGTCGGCGGGGTGGCCCGCTCCGCGACCGTGGCGCTCCGATCCACGATGGGGGTCCGGCCTAGGCGACCGGCACCGCGACCGCCTCTTCGAGGCGCTGCAGGAAAGCAGGCGCTCCCAGGCGCGTGAAGATCTCGCGTGCCTCGGCGGCCGCGGCCGCCACGTCGGGGCTCGCGCCGCCCACGAAACGAACGAAGTCGAGCTCACACAGAGCAAGATCGAACCACGCCTCGAGATTGCGCCACTGGCGGATGGCATCGCGGTACCCCGCCGCCGCCTCTCCGGCCTGGCCAGTCAATGCCGCAATCCCGGCGTCCAAGCTCCGCAGGCTGGCGTTGATGGCGCGAGCACGGCCTCCCACTGAGCGGAGCAGGTCCGCCGCAACGCCTGCCTTCGTCGCGTCTCCCGCCCACAATGCTGCCCGGGCAGCCAGCGGCGACTCGGTGGTGGCGTACCCGGCATTGATCGCGGCAGCCGCTGACCACGAGGCGTACGCATCTGCGAATCGTCCCTCCACAAGGGCGATCCATCCCCTGGCTGAACCCACCTGGCCGACCACTCCCGGCTCATCCGAGGTCTGCGCGAATGCTTCGGCGCGGGCCAGCCCTTCGGAGTAGGTGCGCCCCCGGAGCACCTTCTGGATGACCGCAATGGTGTCCACCTGGAATCGGTCCGACGGATCGAGCTCGAGCGACGCCAGGTCGCTGGAGATCGACTCGGCACGGTCCCACTCGCCAACGTGGATGCCCAATTCGATGGCGTTGAAGCCCGTGGTGGCCATCATCTCCATCCTGCCGCTGCGCTTCGCCTCCTCGAACCCCTCTGACGCAATCCGCAAGGCTCCCACCGGATCTTCGACACCGAGCACGCTGCTCAGGTTGATCCGCGCACGCAGAGCGGCATAGGCGAGTCCGTAGGAAGTGCTCATCTCGAGGACGCCGCGCAGGCCCGCAACCGCCTCACGGATCCGCCCGCCGAAGCCCAGTGCGGTCGCCCTCGTATTCAACAGGTCCGCGATCTCCGGGACCATGTCCAGCCGTTCAGCAAGGGGCAGCGCGCGGTCTGACCATTCGACCGCGGGCGCGGTCTCGCCGTGCAGCATGTGAGCCCGCGCCAGCGCCGCCCACACTGCGACGATGCTTGCGTCATTCTCGAGCTCCGACAGCGCGGGAAGCGCGGCGGTGATCGCCTCGATCGCCGCGGCCGGCTGGGCGCCGGAGGCCAGCAAGAGGCCCAGCCCGGCTATGGCCGCCGCCTCGCTCGGCTTGTGGCCGGCCTCCCGCGCGGCGGCCACCGCCCGACGCAGGTAGCCTTCGGCGGCCTCGTAGCGACCGGCCGCCCGAGCCGCTTCCCCGGCGCGCCGCAGCAGCACCGACTGCTGCTCTGAGCCGGCGGCCACCTCCAGTGCGAGCTCAAAGAAGCGGACCGCCTGCTCGTGCGAGCCGAGCGCCGTGGCACGCTCGGCGGCTCGCCGCAGCAACTCGCCGGCATGGACGCGGATCTGTTCGGCATCATCGTCTTCGGGCGCGCTGCGGTACGCGTCGAGGTAGTGCGCCGCGGTCGCATCCACGATCTCTTCGTCATCGAACGATTCGAAGTACTGGCCGGCGGCGAGATGCACGACCTTCCGATCGCGCTTGGTCAGCGTCCCGTAGGCGACCTCGCGAACGAGGGCCTGGACGAAGCCGTACTGGCCACGCTCAGGGGATTTCGGATCCATGTCAAGCACCAGCAGCTCGCGCTTGACGAGGGTGCGCAGGCGAGCTTCCAGGTCGTCGCTCTGCCCGGCGACGGCAGCCAGCGCGCCGAGCGTGAAGGTCTGACCCAGGATGGAGGCGTACTGGAGCAGCGAACGGTCGGTCGCGTCGAGCGAGTCCATGCGTGCCGCGATCAGGGCCTGCAGCGTCGCGGGAACCGCGAGCGCACTCAGGTCGCCCGTCGGCCGGTAGGCCCCCTCCTTCAGCTCCAGGCGCCCGTTCTGGAGGAGCATGCGCACGGTCTCCACGGCGTACAGCGGGATCCCCTCGGCGCGCCCGACGATCTGCTCGACCGTCGGGCCGGGCAGTCCAGGCACCAGGCTGGCGAGGATCTCGCGGATCACCTCATCGGGGAGCGCCTCCAGGGCCAGGCTGGTGAAGTTGCGCTGGCCGGCGCCCCAGGTCGGGCGGCGGTCGAGCAGCTCGGGCCTCGACAGGGTGATGATGTAGATCGCGTAGCCGCGGCTCCATTCGAGCATGTGGTCGATGAAGTCGAGCTGACCCGCATCGGCCCAGTGGAGATCCTCGAAGACCATGACCACCGTGCCTTCGCCGGCGACGCGCTCGAAGAAGGTCCGCCACGCGGCGAACAGCTCTTCGCTGCCTCCCGCATCGGTCTCGGCGATGCCAAGCAGCTGCGCGAGCTTGGGGTCCATCCAGCGACGCTCGGTCTCGTCAGGGACGTACGTTTCGAGCGTCTGAGCGAGTTTCGCCCGGGTGCTGGCAGCGTCCTCGAGCTCGACCACGCCGATGCGGCCGCGGACCATCTCGCCGAGCGCCCAGAAGCTGATCCCCTCGCCGTAGGCCGGAGAGCGACCCTGGTGCCAGAGCACGGTGGCCGCGATTCCGTCGATGTATTTGAGGAACTCCCACGCCAGTCGGCTCTTGCCGATCCCCGCCTGGCCGATGATCGACACGAGCCGCGCGCGCTTCTCGCGCGGCGCGGAGTGGAAGAGCTCCTTCACCAGTCGCAGCTCGGAATCGCGAC
>JBDSIN010000006.1:0-2584 GCA_039917955.1 Candidatus Limnocylindria bacterium | reverse complement strand
CCATGTCGAAGTAGCCGTGGCCCGACAGGTTGAAGAGGATCACTCGCTTCTCCCCCGCCTCGCGGGCGGCCAGCGCCTCGTCGATCGCCGCGCGGATGGCGTGGCTCGACTCCGGCGCCGGGATGATCCCTTCGGTCCGCGCGAACTGCAGGGCGGCCTCGAAACAGGTGTTCTGCCCGTAGGCCTTCGCCTCCAGAAAGCCGAGCTGGTAGAGGTGAGAGACCATCGGCGCCATGCCGTGGTAGCGCAGTCCACCAGCGTGGATGGGGGCCGGCCGGAAGCCGTTGCCCAGGGTGTGCATCTTGAGGAGCGGCGTGGACCCCGCGGTGTCGCCGAAGTCGTACCGATACTCCCCCCTGGTCAGGGACGGGCACGAGGCCGGCTCCACCGCCAGGAAACGCGTCGAAGAGCGTCCGTGCAGACGGTCGGCGAGGAACGGGAAGGCGATGCCGGCGAAGTTCGAGCCTCCGCCAGCGCAGCCGATCACCACGTCGGGCGCTTCGCCGGCCATGGCCATCTGCTTGATCGCCTCCTGCCCGATCACCGTCTGGTGAAGCAGGACATGGTTGAGAACGCTGCCGAGCGAATAGTTCGTGTCATCGTGCGTGGCGGCCACCTCGATCGCCTCGCTGATTGCGATCCCCAGGCTGCCGGTCGAGTCCGGATCGGCCGCCAGGATGGCGCGCCCGGCGTTTGTCTCGGTTGATGGCGACGGCACGACCGTCGCGCCGAACGTCTCGATGAAGCTGCGTCGATACGGCTTCTGCTCGTAGCTGACCTTGACCATGAAGACCCTGATCTCGATCCCGAAGAGCGATCCGGCGAAGGCGAGGGCGCTGCCCCACTGGCCGGCGCCGGTCTCGGTGACGAGGCGGGTGACCCCTTCAGCCTGGTTGTAGAAGGCCTGCGCGATGGCCGTGTTCGGCTTGTGGGAGCCGGCCGGGCTGACCGACTCGTTCTTGTAATAGATATGGGCCGGCGTGTCGAGCGCGCGCTCCAATCCGACCGCCCGGATCAGCGGAGACGGCCGGTAGAGGCGATAGGCCTCGCGCACCGGCTCCGGGATCTCGATGAACCGCTCGGTGCTGACCTCCTGGCGAATCAGCTCCATCGGGAAGAGGGGTGCCAGTGCCTCCGGGCCGATCGGTTCACGGGTGCCCGGATGGAGCGGCGGCGGAAGCGGCTCGGGCAGATCTGCGGAGATGTTGTAGAAGTGGGTCGGCAGCTCGCTCTCGGGGAGCGTGAACCGACGCTGCGGGGAACCGGACATGACGGTGACCTCCTGAGAACAACAAACCCCTTCGTCTCGAAAGGACGAGGGGGTCTTCTCGTGGTGCCACCTTTGTTCCCCGGTGTTCTCACCCGGGCTCATTCGATCACGGCTCGCACAACGCGAACGATGACCTCGGCTTCGCTATCGGTGCCTCTCCGCCGGTCGCTACTTGCGCCAGACCGATGCCGGACGCGTTCTCAGCCGGAGCTCACGGGTCCATTCGCCGGTCGCGCCGCCGCCGGGGTTCCACTGATCCCGACTCCCTGTGGGCTCGCCTGACCGGGTACTCGTCCCGATCGTCGCCGTATTCACCTGTAGCCGCGGACGGTAGAGGCGCTTCTGGCCGATGTCAAGAGGTTGTGTCCGGAGATATGATGGCGGGACCCTAGAAGAACCTCCATGGGCGTGATCGAATCGGTTGGTTCCCATGTCGGACGGCTCCTGCCGGACGCTGACGCCAGCACGCATCGTCGCCTGGAGCAGGCTGCGAGGCACCAGACCTTCGGCCGCCGCGACCTGTTGCACGCCAGGGGCATGCAGCTGCCTTTCTTCGTGATGATCGACGGGCACGTGATGACCCGACGCGTTGCCGAAACGGGGCAGGTGCGTGCCGCGCTGATCGCAGGGCCCGGCTACTTCGGTGGAATCCGATCGATCAGCGACCCGGACGCTAATGCGCTCTATGAGCTGATCGGCCTGACCAACGGGACGTGGGCGACATGGGATCCGCGATTCGTGCGAGAGCTCGCGCTGCAGGACGGTGGACTCGCCGTCGGCCTGCTTGACCACTCGGCGAACTTCGCGGTGGTTCTGACCATGCGGCTCGATGAACGATCCTTCGAGAATGCGCGCCAGCGCCTGGCTGCGATCCTCACCCGGTACGGGAAGGCGATCTTCGACACCTCCCGCCCCGTTGCGCAGCGAGCCGACCTGGCAGCCATGATCGGCACGAGCCGGGTGATGATGTACCGAGCCCTGCGCGAGCTGGAGGCGGACGGTCTCGTGAGGCGCGAATCCAGCGGCGGCATCAAGATCCTGGACGAGGAGCGACTGGCCCAATTGGTGACCGTGGCGCCCCCGGATAACGCTCCGGCTCTCTGAATGCGGGGCGGTCGGTTCCCCACCTGCGCACGATGGTCGTAGGTCGGCCCGTTAACTCTGGTACGGACGGACCACGGCCAAACCAGCACTTTCAGTTCACCGGCAAGAGGATTCGCCTTAAGCGCAACTCTGCGCCCACGTCTCCTCTGGATCTGCCTCTCCCTGCGCATCTAGGCAGGTTCGTCTCTCGCGCATCGGCAGTGGCCATCG
>JBDSIN010000005.1:0-4245 GCA_039917955.1 Candidatus Limnocylindria bacterium | reverse complement strand
GGCTCAGCGGCAGCCTCCGGTTCGGCGGGCTCAGCGGCGGGCTCAGCGGCGGGCTCCGGTTCGGCGGGCTCAGCGGCGGGCTCAGCGGCAGCCTCCGGTTCGGCGGGCTCAGCGGCGGGCTCAGCGGCGGGCTCCGGTTCGGCGGGCTCAGCGGCGGGCTCAGCGGCAGCCACGGGCTCCGGCTCGGCCGCAACCTCGGGCTCAGGGGTCGCGGCTGATTCCTCCTCGGCGCGGAACTGCGCGAGCAGACCCGACTCGGCAAAGGCGGCGGCCATCGTGTTGTCAATCCCCTCGTCCGGCTCGCTGATCGCATCCTCGGGCCGATAGTCCCGATCACGGCGATCGCGGCGATCGCGACGAGGGCGCTCCTCGTAGCGATCCGTCGGTACCGGACCGGCTGCTGCTGGCTCGGGCTGCCCCACGGTGGCCGGCGCGGACCGCTCCTCGGCCTGCTTGAGCGAAAGGCCCAGGCGGTGACGCTCGGAGTCGAGGCTGATGATCTTGAGCTTGAGGGTCTCCCCCTCCTTGACCACGTCGCCGGGATGCGCCACGCGCTGGCTCGACAGTTCGCTGATATGGATGAGGCCTTCGAGGCCCTCCTCCACGCGGACGAATGCGCCGAAGTTCACGAGTTTGGTGACGGTGCCGTCGATGACGTCGCCGATGGCGTACTTGGCCACCGACTCCTGCCACGGGTCGGGCTGCAGTCGTCGGATCGACAGGCTGATCCGCCCGCGCTCGTGGTTGATGTCGATCACCTCGGCCTCGACCTCGTCGCCGATGCCGTAGGCGGTCTCCGGGTTGTTGACCTTGTTCCACGAGAGCTCGCTCTTGTGGACCAGTCCGTCGATCCCGCCCAGGTCGATGAAGACACCGAACGGGGCGATGCTGCGGACCGTTCCGGTGACTCGCTGCCCCACCTGGAGGCTGCTGAACAGTTCGTCCCGCTTCTCGCGTCGCTCCTCGTAGAGGGCCACCTTCTCCGAGAGGATCAGGCGGTTTGCCTTGCGATTGACCTCGAGGATCTTCAGGCGCAACGTGCGGCCGACGAAGGGCTGGAGCTTTTCGGCGATCTCCTGCGCGGCATCCCGTGGCTGCTCGTCGCGCGGGCGGCGGGGGAAGTCCACGATCTGGCTGATCGGCACGAATCCGCGGACGCCGAGGTCCACGATCAGGCCACCCTTGTTGTGGTCGATCACGCGGGCGTCGACGATCTCGCCGGCGTCGAAGCGCTCCTGCATGGCGCGCCACTTGCGCTCGAGCCCTGCTCGCCGCAGCGACAGGACGGCGTGTCCTTCAGGCGATTCGGGCTGGAGGACGTAGACGAGCACCTCGTCGCCGACCGACAACTCCGGACGCGGCTCGTCGCCGTCCCTCGGTCCGCGGCGGCTCATCAGCTCACGGTTGGAGACGACGCCCTCGCTCTTGCCGCCGAAGTCGATCAGGATCTCATCGGGATCGATGCGAACGACGGTGCCCTCCACCACGTCCCCGTGCTTGAGACTCTTCACCTCGTTTGCAGGGTCGTCCAGGAGCTCGGCCATGGTCGTCGGCTCGGGACGTGGCTCCGGCACGATCTCCGGCTCTTCGGCCATCGGCTCATCGGCGACCGGGTCTGCAACGGGCTCTTGCTCGGTCGGCGCCTCTACGGCCCCCGCCGCCTCAGCGGGAGCCTCTGCCTCGGCATCGGCCAGCGCTGGCTCAGGCTCGGGCTCGATGGCGATCGGCTCCGGGGTCTCCTCCGCCTCCATCGGCTCGTCTGCGACTGGCACTTCAGCGACGGGCTCAGTCTCAGCTGCCTCGGGCTCGATGGGGGCCCCGACCTCCTCGGTCTCCGCGGCGGTCGGCTCCTCGTCGGGCTGCGGCTCAGCGGCCGCGGACGGGGTCGGCTCCTCGTCGGGCTGCGGCTCGAGCTGATTCGTTTCGTCGGTCAAGTGCGTGTACGCTCCTGTAATGCGATGTCCCTGCAACAACAACGCCCTCCATCCGCGGAGGGCGTTTCGTTCATCGCCTTCATGTCAGTTCGAAGCTGCCTTCATGGTCGATCAGACGACTCGGGTGCTCCTCCGTAACGGCCGATGGGAACGACGCGCATCCGCGCATGGCTATGCGATTGTGTGATCCAGAGCCGCGGCAGCATACCACACGGTCAAGGACCCTCCGCCGTGCCTGAGCTGCCCGACCTGACGGTCGTCGCCGAGGAGCTGGCGGCCCGGATTTCCGGTTGCACCGTGACCGATGTCTCAACTCCGACCCCGATCCTGGTGCGGGCCACTCCGCAGGACCTCCGCGCACTGGTCGGCATGACGGTCAGGCCCGCTTCGCGGCGCGGGAAGTTCCTGCTCCTGCCGTTCGACCGGGAGCAGGCCAGGCGCACCCTGGCGGCCAACCCTATGCTGGCCGGACGCTTCTGGCTTCTCGCCGAAGGCGAGGTCAAGGTTCGCGCTCGCACGGGCCTGCGCCTCCGCTTTGATAACGGAAGCGAGTTGCGGTACGTGGACCGCGAGATGCTCGGCAAGCTGTACCTCGTGGACCCGGAACAACTCGATTCGATCCCCGGTTGGCCGGAGATGGGCCCCGATGCCGATGACCCCGAGTTGACCATCGAGCGCTTCCGCGAGCGAATTCGCCGGCATCCCGGAGAGCTCAAATCGCTGCTGCGCAACCCGCGTTTCGTCGCCGGGATCGGCAACGCGTACAGCGACGAGATCCTGTGGGAGGCACGACTCGCCCCGCTGCGAAAGCGGAGCACCCTGCGCCCAGACGAGGTGGATCGCCTGTATGGGGCCGTGCGATTGGTGCTGGGACAGGCGACGACCCGCTTGCGATCACTCGTCCCGCCCCACATCCACCTCCAGCACCGCGAGTTCCTGAAGGTCCATCTCCGCGGCGGCGACCCTTGCCCGCGTTGCGGGAGCGTCCTTCGGCAGATCGGTGGGAGTGAGGCGACCACCTTCTGCAGGACCTGCCAACCCCCGTTCTAGGGGATGATCAGGACCTGGCCGGGAACAATCGTGTCCGTGACGGTGATGCCGTTTGCAATCGCGATCGCAGCGGCGGAGGTCCCAAACCTCACGGCAATCTCATTGAGCGTGTCGCCCACCTGCACAACATAGGTCCGCGGCGTCGCTGCCGACGTGGGGGAGCTCGTCGGGGCAGCGCTGGAGGTGAGCACGACCGTGGGCGAGGGCGGCTGGCTTGCGGATGCGACCGTCGTCGGCGACGCGACCTGGCTTGCCGAGTCTGGCATCGAGCCGATGGGCGTTGGGGTTGGGGTCACGCCCGGCCCGTCGCCGAGCACGAAGTTACCGGCCAGCACGGCGACCACGAGCGCCGCCAGTACCAGCAGCGCCAGGCCGGCACCGGCCGGCGGTCGGCCGCTCGCGGCGTCGCCCAGGCCGCGCCAGGCGGGCTCGGGGTCCACCACCTGGCGGGTGCGGAGAAAGGCAACATCGGGCGCCACCCTGGGCAGGCCGCTGGACGCGGCGAGCAGTGCGCTTCGAGCTCCAGCAAAGCGCTCGCAGCGAGCGTGCGCCTCGGTCAGGCACAGCTGGACCTGCCGCTGCCGAGCGAGGTCGGCGGGCGGCGTCAGCGCGTTGCAGCGATGCGCGGGATCGAACCCGTCCACGACGGTGCGAGCATCGTCCGAGAGCGCAAGGAAGGGGCAGATCCGGTCCACGGGGTCGAGGATAGCAGCGGAACGGTCCGGCGCCTGTATCGACCAGAGCCGCCGCCGTGCAGCCGCAACTCCGCTCACCGGGGAGCGGACCGAGCACATCGGGTCAGCGGCGGGAAATGAAATACCCCGGCGACGACCTATTTTCCCAGGGAGTTGCCCCCCAAGTATCTTCGGCGCTGGAGAGCTTAACTTCCGTGTTCGGGATGGGAACGGGTGGTTCCTCTCCGCTAGCGTCACCGGGGTAGATCTTCAATTGCCGTCCCCGCCGACGGGGCGGGGACGGGTGCGAACCTTCGATTGGAAGCGTCGATCGTCGTGGCGCCGGACGGTGCCGGCATTCCGAACGCGATCCAGCAACGTGCTAGACGCGTGAATTAGGTCAAGCCCTCGACCATTAGTACCGCTTCGCTGAACACATTGCTGTGCTTACACGTGCGGCCTATCAAACAGCTAGTCTCGCTGCGGTCTTACCCGGTTACCCGGTGGGGAACCTCATCTTGAGGCGAGCTTCGCACTTAGATGCTTTCAGTGCTTATCCCATCCGAACATACCTACCCAGCAATGCC
>JBDSIN010000004.1:0-6686 GCA_039917955.1 Candidatus Limnocylindria bacterium | reverse complement strand
ATCCCGGCCTGCGAAGTAGCGCCGTCGGCGCCTACCGCTGTCGCCGTTTCTCGAGCGTGAGTCGCGAGCAGGGCCGCGAGCGACGCGTCGGTCGCGTCGAGCGGGGGTCCCGCATCACCCCAGCGATCCGGGATCAGCCCGGTGTGATACTCGCCGCCGGCGAAGCCCGGCTCATCCACCAGCCAGCGGTGGAACCCGAGGTCGGTCTGCAGGCCCCCGATGACCATCTCATCGAGTGCGCGGCGGAGGCGAGCGAGCGCCGCCGGCCGATCTGCCGCGTGGACCATGACCTTGGCGAGCAGCGGGTCGTACTCCGGCGCGAGCTCGGCCCCCGGAATGACCGCGTGATCGACTCGCACGCCGGGTCCAGCTGGCAGCCGCCAGGCTGTGACCGCCCCCGCCACCGGGCGAAAGCCGGCGTACGGATCTTCCGCGTAGACGCGTACCTCTATGGCATGGCCCCGCGGCTCCGGGTCCAGCAGCTCGGGCGGGAGCGACTCCCCCGCCGCGATGCGGATCTGCCAGGCAACGATGTCGATCCCCGTCACGAGTTCGGTGATCCCGTGTTCGACCTGCAGCCGCGTGTTCATCTCCAGGAAGTAGTGATTCTCCTCGCCGTCGAGGAGGAACTCGACGGTGGCGGCGTTGTGAAATTCCACGGTCGCGGCCACCCGTCGCGCGCTGTCCAAGAGGGCTCGCCGCACCTCCGGCGTGACCGCCGGCGAGGGAGTCTCCTCGACCAGTTTCTGGTGACGCCGTTGCACGCTGCAGTCGCGCTCGCCCAGAACAGCGAGGCCCCCATGTCGATCGCCGAGCAGCTGGACCTCGATGTGCCGTGCCGGGCTGATCAACCGCTCGATGTACAGGGTCCCGTCACCGAACGCCGAGAGCGCCTCGCGCCTGGCTGACTCGACGGCGGCGGGCAGGTCATCCGCGCGGCTGATCCGGCGCATTCCGCGGCCGCCGCCGCCGGCTGCCGCCTTCAGCATCGCCGGAAACCCAACGTCCGTCAGGTCAGGTGGCTCATCGTCCTCGAGCGCCACCAGCAGCCCCGGCACCACCGGCACCCCGGCCGCGGTCGCCGAACGGCGCGCGGCCAACTTGTTGCCGAGCGCCTCCTGGGTCGCCGGCGGCGGGCCAATCCAGGCCAACCCGGCCTCTTCGACCGCCCGGGCGAACCCGGCGTTCTCCGACAGAAATCCGTACCCGGGGTGAACCGCCTCGGCCTCGACCTGTCGTGCCGCCGCGATGATGGCGGGGATGTTCAGATAGGAGTCGGACGCCGCTCGCGGGCCGATCCCTACAGAGAGGTCTGCCGCCTCGACGTGCATCGCGTCGGTGTCGGCCTCGGAGTAGACCGCCACGGACTCGATCCCCAACTCGCGGCAGGCTCGAACGATCCGCACCGCGATCTCGCCGCGGTTGGCGATCAGCAGGCGTCGGAATGGCGGGCGCATCGAGGAGCTGTCTTTGCGCACGGACAGTGCCGGCTCAGAGCGGGATATTGCCATGCTTCTTCGAGGGCACCGACTGTCGTTTCCCTTCGAGCATGGCCAGGCCCGCGACGAGGCGCGCACGGGTCTCCGATGGCAGGATCACTTCGTCGACATACCCACGGGCCGCCGCGACGTACGGGTTCGCGAATCGATCCTCGTACTCGGCGATCAGCCGCGCCCGCTCGGCGGTTGGATCCTGCGCTGCCTCGATTCGGTCGCGGAAGATGATGTTCACGGCGCCTTCCACGCCCATCACCGCGATCTCGGCGGTCGGCCACGCGAAGTTCAGGTCGGCGCGGACATGCTTGCTGCTCATGACGTCATACGCGCCGCCGTACGCCTTCCTGGTGATCACCGTGAGCTTCGGCACGGTCGCCTCGCAGTAGGCATACAGCAACTTCGCGCCGTGGCGGATGATCCCGCGGTGCTCCTGATCAACTCCGGGGAGGAATCCGGGTACGTCCACCAGCGTCACCAGCGGGATGTTGAAGCAGTCACAGAAGCGCACGAACCGGGCGGCCTTGTCAGACGCGTCGATATCGAGGACACCGGCGAGCACCTCCGGCTGTTGCGCCACGATGCCGACGCTGCGCCCTTCGATCCGAGCGAAGCCGCAGATAATGTTGCGCGCGAACAGCGCATGCACCTCCACGAATGAGGCACCGTCAACCAGGCCGGCGATGACGCGATGCATGTCGTACGAGCGCTGTGACGAGTCAGGGATGAGCGCGTCCAGGTCGCCCGGCCCGACCTCCGGCGGATTCCACTCCGCGATGGTCGGCGGCGGATCAAGGTTGTTCTGCGGCATGTACCCGAGCATCTGGCGAGTCAAAGCCAGCGCCTGAGGCTCCCCTGCTGCAAGAAAGTGCGCAACGCCGCTCGTTTCGTTGTGCACGCGCGCGCCACCCAACCCCTCGAAATCGATCTCTTCGTGGGTCACCGTCTTCACCACGCTCGGCCCGGTGACGAACATGTAGCTGCTCCCGTCCACCATCACCGTGAAATCGGTGATGGCCGGCGAGTAGACGGCTCCGCCGGCGCACGGTCCAAGCACCACGGAGATCTGCGGGACAACCCCGGAGGCGAGCGTGTTACGCAGAAAGATATCCGCATAGCCCCCCAGCGAGGCAACCCCCTCCTGGATCCTGGCGCCACCGGAATCCGAGAGCCCGATGATTGGTGCTCCCGTCTCCATGGCCATGTCCATCACCTTGCAGATCTTCTCGGCGTGCGCCTCCGACAGCGATCCCCCGAAGACCGTGAAGTCCTGCGAGTAGACAAACACGAGGCGGCCGTCGATCCGGCCGTAGCCGGTCACCACCCCGTCACCGAGATAGCGCTCGTCGGCCAGCCCGAAGTCCGTCGCCCTATGCGTCACCAGCGCATCAAGTTCGGAGAACGACCCCTCGTCGAGCAGCAACTCGAGGCGCTCACGCGCGGTCAACTTGCCGCGGGCGTGCTGCTGCTCGATTCGCTGCTCGCCGCCCCCGAGTGCCACCTCGGCGCGCAGGCCCTGTAGGCGCGCGATCTTATCGGCCGTTGACACGAGGCGTCCTCCGCGCGGTTGTGGGCCCAGCAGGGATCGAACCTGCGACCAGCCGGTTATGAGCCGGATGCTCTTACCACTGAGCTATGGGCCCGGGTGGATGGTGGACAAGTCCGAGTATAGAGGGTCGTCTTTGCACAAAGACGTCGACATCTGAGCACCTTGTGGATAAGTCGCGTGACCGATCAGCGTTGGCGCGGCTATCATCGGAATCCGTCGCTGTCGCGACGTGATCCCCTCCCGCCGCGCTGCAAGGTGATGTTTTGACAAAAGTGATTTCCATCGCAAACCAGAAGGGTGGCGTCGGTAAGACGACCGCTTCCATCAACCTTGGCGGCGCTTTGGCAGAGCTGGGGTATCGGGTTCTCTGCATCGACATGGACCCGCAGGCGAATCTGACAGTTGGGCTCGGCATCAGCCTCTCCGACGTGCGGTACTCGATGGCCGATGTCCTCTCCGAAGACCGTGTGCCCCTCGACGAGATCATTCGGCACACGGAGATGCCCGGCCTGTCGGTCGCACCCAGCACGCTCGAACTGGCGTCGACCGAGGTCGAGCTGTTCACCGCCATCGGGCGCGAGATGGTGCTCCGCGACGCCCTGGCCGACTGGGCGGATCGGCAGTATGACGTGATCATCATCGACTGCCCGCCAACCCTCGGCCTGTTGACCATCAACTCGCTGGTCGCCAGTTCACGGGTGATCATCCCGGTGCAAACTCAGTTCTACGCCATCAAGGGTCTGACCGCGCTGATCAAGGTGATCAACACCATCAAGATCAAGCTCAACCACGACCTGGAGATCCTCGGCCTGCTGGCCACCTTCTACGACGGTCGCACCGTGTTGGCCCGAGAGATGTTGCAGAACCTGCGCGAGTTGGGCGACCACCGGGTCTTCAACACGATGATCAAGCAGACGGTGAAGTTCGGCGAAGCGCCGCTGACCGGCAAGCCGGTGACGGAGTACGCCACCAACTCGTCCGCTGCCCGCGCGTTCCGCGACTTCGCGCGAGAGGTGGTCGAACTTGGCTAGCAAGCGGCCCGCCTTCAGCCAGAACATCCATCGCCTCTTCGACGAGGCGCAGGCGACCGACCTCGCGCCGGGCATTGTTTCGCTCATCGAGTCGCGCGCCACCCGGGCGCAGCTCCGCGAAGTGCCGGTCGAGCGGATCCTGCCCAATCCGGCGCAGCCGCGCCTCTCGTACGAGGAGGACTCGCTAACCGAGTTGGCCGATTCGATCCGCGAACACGGAGTGCTGCAGCCGATCCTGGTACGCCCCGTTGGCAGTCAGTACGAGCTGATCGCGGGAGAGCGGCGCTGGCGGGCGTCGCGGATGGCGCAGCGCGAGTCGATCCCGGCGATCGTGGTGGAGTTCGACGACGAGACCGCCCTGGAGGTCTCGATCATCGAGAACCTGCAGCGCGAGGACGTCTCCCCCCTCGAGGAGGCGGCCATGTTCCGAAAGATGACCGACCTCGGCTACTCGGTCCGTCAGCTCGCCCAGAAGATCGGCAAGGACAAGGGCTACGTGGAGAACCGGATCCGCCTGGCGGACGCGCCGGCTGATATCCGCGAGCTGGTGTCCGTGCGCAAAGACACGATCAGCCACGCGTATGAGCTGATGAAGATCGGTGACGAGCGGACTCGCCGCCGCCTCGGCAAGAAGGTGGCGGCCGGGGAGCTGACGCTTGCCAAGCTGCGTCGAATCACCGGTGGTGCAGGTGACGATCTTCCCGAGCCGACCGGTCCCAAGCGACGCGCCCGCACCGTGGCGGGGCGGGTGGCTGCCGTCCGCTTCACCGACGACGCGCTGGTGAACAACCGGGCCAAGTTGGCCGAAGCGATCGACGAGCTGGTCGAACTGCTCGGACACAGAGATCTGCTCGAAGAGATTCCCGAGACCAACCGAGACAACCTGGCGCGGACCCTGACGATCACCAAGCTCAAGCTCGAGAATGCCATCGCCATCATCCGGGTCACGCGCGAGCTCTAGGCGAATTCTCCTGCGGCGGCAGCCAAGGGCAGCCGATTCGCGCGGCTCAGGGGGTGTAGGCCATCACCTCGCGCTGAGCGACCAGGAAGTCGATCAGCTTCGCCCCTGCCGCCGGATCGGTCCGGCGCAGGCCGACGATGGAGCGCGGGAGCTCGAAGATCGGCGCCGCGAGGGCGCCGGCCGTATCGATGCCGACCACGTGGTCCGGTCCCCCGCCGACCATGAAGACGCGCTGGAAGCCTCGCGCGTCCAGCCCGGCAATCTCGCAGAACGCCGCGATCGCCGTCCCGACCCCCATCCGCTTGGCGAAGTCGACAAACAGGTCGGCCGCCCAGTGATCGATCTGCTCATCGGTCTGGGCCGCCACCATCTTCCGGTAGGCTCGCTCGTCGGTCTCGCTCACTCGATTCTCCAGTTGGTGGGTGCCGGGCGATTCTAGCGAAGCGAGGCCGGCCCGGAGTGCACCGATCGGCCTCGACCGCGGCAGTGCATCGGCTATCCTCCGGCCGTGACTGAGCGAACGACCCGAACAAGCACCGAGCAGACCATCTCCTACGAGCTGCTGCGAACCAAAGCGAGCGAGGCGGACGTCATTGGCAGCGCCACGTTCCGCGACGGCCGATTCGCCATCGATGCACCGGAGGCGGTCTCGGTGGCTGTGTCCGAGCTGCTGGCGCGTGCCTTCGTCGACCGAGTCCGGGCCGACGAGCGGGCGCGGGGCTACCGTCGCAGCGGACGCGGCGAGGTCGGCATGCTGGTGCCAGGCATGCCGGAACACTTCATCGCCCGGCTCCGCGGGCTCTGGCTCCCCTACCCCGACGGCTCGGTCATCACAGCCCGGTCCAGCATCGCGCCGACGGGCCGTGCGCGCCCCACACCAGCCGACCTCGCCGAGTCGGGCGCACCGGTGACCGACCCTGGGGTTCGTCGCGCGAGCCTGGCCGAGAGTGGCGCAACGGTGAACGCGGGCCCGCTCGTCCGCTCGAACGAACCAGTGACCGGCATCCGGCCGGCAGGGCAGTCGGTAGCGCGGACCGACTGCGGGTGGATCGTCTGATACATAGATATCCGCACTTTAGGGCCATGAGCGGAGCGGTGACGTACCGGCAGTCCACTCGGGTAGAATCGCGCCCATGTTGAAGTACGTGGCCTTCCCGGGCCTGATCCTGATCGTGGGCGTCGCCTACTTCCTGCTCACGGCAGAGCCGATCGGGTCGGTTCTGCTGGTGATCTTCGCCGCAGCGATGGGCGTCATGACCTGGGTGCTGCTGCCGACCCTCGACAACATCGGCCCAACGGCCCCGGTTGACCCGGACTTCGAGCAGTCCCGCCGCTGAGCGGCGGCCGCGGCGACGTCCGGGCATGGAAGTGCCGGGCAATGTGGCTGCCCTAGCGAGTCTCCCCGCTAACACACCGCCCGGCTCACCTGAAGTAACGCACGTGTCGTCGTTTCGTTAGTCGCCGACGCCGGCCACCGCCCCCGATCGGACGCCTCAGCGGATACCGGTGTCATAGATGACCTGCAGTTCGGTCGGTGGGCCCTCCGCCTCCACGCCGAACTCAATCGGCGCAGCCGTTCCCATCAGCCCATCGACCGACTGGGGAACCAGCCGATAGGCGCCTGACGGCAGGTCAACCGAGAACTCGCCGCC
>JBDSIN010000003.1:0-12034 GCA_039917955.1 Candidatus Limnocylindria bacterium | reverse complement strand
GTGTGAGCGCCACCACCATCAACAAGGTGTGCGGAAGCGGCCTGAAGGCCGTGATGCTCGGGGCGGCGGCGATCCGCGCCGGCGACGCGCACCTGATCGTGGCCGGCGGCATGGAGAACATGAACCTCGGGCCGTACCTGCTCCCCGGGGCGCGGGCCGGCTATCGGCTCGGCAACGGCGAGCTGGTCGACAGCACCGTCCACGACGGCCTGTGGTGCGCGATCTGCGATGTGCACATGGGAGCGCACGCCGAGCGCGTGGCGGCCAAGCACGAGGTGACCCGCGAGGCCCAGGACGCTTTCGCGGTCCGATCGCACGAGCGGGCGCTGGCGGCCATCGCCGAGGGGCGCTTCCGCGACGAGATCGTGCCGGTCGAGGTGCCCGGCAAGAAGGGCCCCACCGTCATCGACACCGATGAGAATCCCCGTTCCGACACCTCCCTGGAGGCGCTCGCCCGCCTCAAGCCCGCCTTCCAGGCCGACGGCGGCACAGTCACCGCCGGCAACGCCCCCGGCATCACGGACGGGGCTGCGGCACTGGTGCTCGCCTCTTCCGAGGCCGTGGAACGCGACTCGCTTGCCCCGATAGCCCGCATCACGGGCTACGCCCAGGCCGATGTCGCCCCCGAATGGCTCTTCGAGGCGCCCATCGAGGGGGTCCGCCGTCTCCTCGACCAGTTCGCCTTGCGCCTCGATGAATTCGACCTGATCGAGATCAACGAGGCATTCGCTGCCCAGGTGCTGGCTGATGGCAACGCCCTTGGCTTCGACTGGGACAAGGTGAACGTCAATGGCGGCGCCATTGCGCTTGGCCACCCGATCGGTGCCTCAGGAGCACGCGTGTTGACCACGCTCCTGTACGAGCTGCGCCGCCGCGGGGGGCGCCGCGGCCTGGCGACCCTTTGCCTGGGCGGTGGGGGAGCGGTCGCCCTTGCGGTGGAAATGGTCTAGGCGCCACAGACAATCGGCCCTCGGCCGGGTGACCTTCAGCCCGTGACGATGGCGCGACGCCTGCCCCTATAATCCGGCGACCCGCGCACCGGCCCGCTCCCGCGCACGACATTCGCGGAGGCGCCGAGAAGCGCCCGTACTGGAGGCTCCAGAACAGAACCCCATGGCAAGTTCGAATCCTGTCGCAGAGGCACCGAACATCTGGGCGGTCGCCCAGACTCAGTTCGACAGCGCCGCCGATCAGCTCGACCTCGATCCGGGCCTGCGCAAGGTCCTTCGCGTGCCCCAGCGTGAGTTGACCGTCAACTTCCCGGTCACCATGGATGACGGCCACGTGGAGGTATTCACCGGCTATCGCATCCAGCACAACGTCAGCCGTGGCCCGGCCAAGGGCGGCATCCGCTATCACCAGGACGTGACCCGCGACGAGGTGGCCGCGCTCGCGATGTGGATGACCTGGAAATGTGCCGTGGTGAACATCCCATTCGGCGGTGGCAAGGGTGGCGTGATCGTCGACCCGAAGAAGCTCTCGATGCGAGAGCTGGAGGGACTGACCCGTCGCTTCACCACCGAGATCAGCCCACTCATCGGGCCGGATCGCGACATCCCTGCGCCAGATGTGAATACCAACTCTCAGGTGATGGCCTGGATGATGGATACCTTCTCGATGCACCGCGGGTACACCATCCCTGGCGTCGTCACCGGCAAGCCGATCGCCATCGGCGGTTCGCTCGGCCGCAACGAGGCCACTGCGCGGGGTGCGGTCTTCACATTGCAGCAGGCCAGCCGAGCCCTGAACGTATCGATCTCCGGCGCCCGCGTGGTCATCCAGGGCTATGGCAACGCCGGATCGGTCGCGGCCGACCTGCTCGCCGCGGAGGGGGCGTTGATCATCGCGGTCAGCGACTCGAGCGGCGGGATCTACAACCCGAAGGGGCTCGACCCCGCACGGGTTGGCGGATGGAAGCGCGAGCACGGGACGGTCGTCGGCTTCCCCGGCGCCGATTCTGTGAGCAACACCGAGATCCTTGAACTCGACTGCGACATCCTGGTTCCGGCGGCCCTGGAGAACCAGATCTCCGGGCAGAACGCCGGACGCATCAGGGCCAAGATCGTTGCCGAAGCCGCCAACGGACCGACAACGCCCGACGCCGACCAGATACTGTTCGACCGCGGCGTGTTCGTCATTCCCGACATCCTCTGCAATGCCGGCGGCGTGACGGTGAGCTACTTCGAGTGGGTCCAGGACATGCAGTCGTTCTTCTGGACCGAGCAGCGCATCAACGAGAGCCTGCACGAGATCATGGACCGGGCCTTCGAGAGCGTGTACGCCATGAGCAAGCTCCACGGCGTCCACATGCGCACGGCGGCCTACATGGTCGGCGTCGCCCGCGTGGCCGAAGCGACTACGCTGCGTGGTCTCTACCCATAGGGAGGGCGTTCGTCATGCTCGATCACGAGGAGCGGTTTCTCTTCCGGGAGGAGATCCTCAACCTGGCCACCGCCCTCGCTGACCCGGGCGCGCTGGACAGCGTGGAGGATCTGCTGGCGGAGGTCACCACCTCACCGCACTTCGACTCCGATGTCTTCATCCTGGAGCGGTCGCTGCAGGTGATGCTCGGTGGCCGCGCCGGTTCGACGCTGGTCGGGCTGTTGACCGTCACCCGAGAGGTCTTCGACGAGGTCGGCGAGATGGGGCTGCCGGCCGATGTCCATGAGCGGCTGGTCGGCCTGCGCGCTCGATTTGGCCTCGCCATCGACAACGCCCTCAATTTTCTCAACAACCCCGATGGGATCCAGGGCCATAACTTCGGCACGCAGATGACGCATGGTGAGGGCGGGGTCACCCTCCAGGGTCGGCTGACTCTCGTCCGCTACAACAACGAGCCCCAGTTCTTCATTGCGGACGCAGACGTGCTGCTCAGCGTGGCCGCCGACATGATGGAGCGGCTGGGCGAGCACCTGGAGCCGGAGATGATCGAGCCCGAACTGCTGACGCGGCTGCGGGAAGGGGTCGATCTGATCGAACGACGGGCCAAGCCCCGGGCGTGAGCCCAGTACCGCGCATCTTCCTGGCGGCCACCGGACAGAACCGCGGCAAGACCACCGCGTCGCTCGGCCTGATTGCCGCGATGGCGGCTCGCGGACGGCGCATCGGCTTCGTGAAGCCGGTTGGCCAGCGCTACCTGGTGGTGGACGGAACACGCGCGGACGAGGACGCCGTGCTGATGAAGGCCGTCTTCGGGCTGGACGATGCGCTCAACGACATGAGCCCGATCACCCTGCCACGCCACTTCACGACCGATTTTGTGATGGGACGCATCGACGCGGACCTGGCTCGCGAGATGACCGATGCCGTCGCTCGCGTTGCGGCCGGTAAGGACCTGTTGGTGATCGAGGGGACCGGCCATGCCGGGGTTGGGGCGGTCGTCGGGCTCTCGAACGCTCGCGTCGCGGCGCTCCTTGACGCGCCGGTGGTGATCGTCAGTGAGGGAGGCGTCGGTCGGCCGATCGATGAGATCGTGCTGAACCATGCCCTGTTCGAGCGTCACGGCGTCAGGGTGCTCGGGGCGGTGGTCAACAAGGTGGACATCGAGTCGCACCCGGACCTGCCGGAGATCCTGCAGCACGGCCTGGCGCAGCACGGCCTCGACCTGCTCGGCTGTATCCCGTACAGCCAGATGCTGGCGGATCCCTCACTGGAGCTGATCGTCACGCACCTCGATGGAGAGTTGCTCGCCGGCGAGGCGGCGGCCGAACGGACGATCGGGCACGTGGCCATCGGGGCGATGCTCGCCGACCACGCCATCGCCCTGCTGCACGATCGGACGCTGGTGATCACCCCCGGCGACCGCGAGGACCTGATCGAGGCATGCCTGGCCGCCAACCGAGCCGGGGCCGGCACCCTGATCACCGGGATGGTGCTCACCGGCGGATTCCGCCCCAGCCCCTCGATTCTCGCCCAGCTCCGTGCCGCCGGCCTCTTCGCCTACCTGGTGACAAGCGACACCTATCACACCGCCCAGTCGGTCGACGAGATCCTCGTCAAGACCCACCCGACCGATACCGACAAGATCGCGACCATCAAGCAGCTGGTCGGCCGCTCCCTCGATGCAGAGGCGCTGCTTGGGCTCCTCCACGGCGGCGCAGCGACACGCTGACGCGTCGTACCATGCCGCGCATGAGTACGCCCGACATGCTCCATTTCACCGGCGATCCAGAAGCCGATCAACTCCTCGCCAGCGACCCCCTGGCGCTGCTCATCGGCTTCGCGCTCGATCAACAGGTGAGCGTTCAGAAGGCCTTCAGCGGCCCCGCCGAACTGCGGCGGCGGCTTGGCCACCTCGACGCAGCACGTATCGCCGCCACCGAACTCGTCGAGCTGGAGCGGATCTTCCGCGAGCGCCCCGCGCTCCACCGATTCCCGGCCGCGATGGCCGGCCGGGTGCAGTCGCTCTGCGCGTTCATCTCGAGCGAGTACGGCGGCGACGCAGCCAACGTCTGGCGGGAGGCGCACGACGGGCCCGACCTGCAGCGCCGTCTCCTGGCCCTACCGTCGATCGGGGAGATGAAGGCGCGCTCGTTGATCGCGATCCTGGGGAAGCGGCTCGGGGTCGATCTGCCCGACATGGCGGCGGTGATGCCCTCGCACCCGACGCTGGGTGATGTCGACTCTCCGGAGGCGCTGGAGCACTACCAGGCGCTGAAGCGCGCCTACAAGGCCGAGCTGCGCGCGAAAGGCGAAACCTTCGGCGGTCGCTGAACAGGGAAGGAGGCCGGACGTGGGCACTCGCCGGCCTCCTCCTGCGCCGCGGTGGCCGGTCTCCCGGCGCCCGCGGTGACAGCCGTCATCTTACGGACACGACCCCCGACGTCACTAGTACTTTCTGGCCCAGATCGCGCCCGCTTCGCCTCAGGCGACGTCCCAGGCGAGCGGCATGTTGTCGGTGAGGCGCGTGCGTCCCACCCACGCTGCCACGAGGGCCAGCGCCGGTCCGGTCACGCGGCGCAGCTCAGCGAGGGTGGCTGCATCGGCGATGCTCACGTAGTCGGGGCGTGCCATCGATTCGGCTGCGATCGTATCGGTCATTCGGGCGCGCAGCACCTCGGCCGATCGTTCGCCCGCGTCATACGCATCCTTGGCCGCTGTTATGGCTGCATACAGGCAGGTGGCCGCGTGCCGCTCCTCGATCGAGAGCAGGGCATTGGCACTCGAGACGGCCAGGCCATCGGCCTCGCGGACGGTTGGGCAGACCACGAGATCGATGTTCATGAACAGGTCGTTGATCATTCGGCGGAGGATCACGATCTGCTGGGCGTGCCGCTGACCCAGGTAGAGGCGCGCAGGTCCGACCAGGTGGAGCAGCTTGAGCAGGACCGTGGTGAGTCCATCAAGGTGCCCCGGGCGCGAGGCTCCCTCGAGCTGGCGCGTGAGTCCCTCGACGATCACGCGCGTCGCGTCAGCGTCGGAAAACAGGGTCGCCCGGTCCGGAAGGAAGGCGATGTCGGCCTCGCCCTGCTCCAGCAGAGCGAGATCGCGCCGCTCGTCGCGGTGGGCCTGACCGCCCTCGTCGAGCGCGGAGAACTCGCCGGGGTTGACGAAGCAGCTGACCACCACGCAGCCGTTCTCGGCGCGGGCGCGGCGGACCAGCGATAGCTGACCGTCGTGCAGTGCTCCCATCGTTGGGATGAAGCCGACCGCGTCCCCGGCGACGCGCCGGTCGCGGATCGCGGCCCGCAGGTCGGCAATGGTGCGAACGGTCTCCACGGTCAGCGCCGGCGTGCGCGGGTCGATCGCCTCGACCCGGCCGGGGGCCGGGCGGCGCGGTAGCGGTCGACGATCAGATCCCACAGACGCTCGGCAACCTGCCGCTTGGGGAGCATCGGCCAGTCGGTGAGCGGTCCCTCGACACCGAAGACGGTGACCTTGTTGTCGTCCGAGCCGATGGCGTCGAACGGTCCCCCGACCCGGTTCCCGACGATCAGGTCGAGCCCCTTGTCGCGCAGCTTCGAGAGCGCGTTGGCCTCGAGGTCGTCGGTCTCCGCCGCGAAACCGATGAGGAACGGGCGCACCCCGTCGGCCATCTCGCCGACCTCGGCCACGATGTCGGGGTTCGGCACCAGGTCGATCTGCAGCCCAGCGCCGTCCCGCTTGATCTTGCTATTGCTGGTGCGCTTGGGGGCGAAGTCAGCGACCGCGGCGGCCATCACCAGGATGTCGGCCGATGGGGCCGCTCGCAGTACCGCGGTGCGCATGGCGGCAGCGGTGGTCGCCTCCACGCTGGTCACGCCACGGGGAGCTGGGACGCTCATCGAACCCGTGACCAGGGTGACCGTGGCGCCGCGGTCGCGCGCCGCCTCGGCGATGGCGACCCCCATCTTGCCGCTGCTCCGGTTGCCCAGGAAGCGGACCGGGTCGATCGGCTCGCGGGTACCGCCGGCGCTCACCACCACGTGGAGCCCCTCGAGCTCGCCGGCGTGCGAGAAGAGGCGTTCGACGGCACCGACGATGGTCTCGGTCTCCGCCAGCCGCCCGACCCCGGTGAGACCGCTGGCCAGTGCGCCGACCTCTGGCTCCACGATGATGTGTCCGAAGCCGCGCAGCGTCTCGACGTTCCGCAGCGTGGCCGGGTGGGTCCACATCCCCGCGTCCATCGCCGGCGCCACGATGACCGGCGCACGGCTCGCGAGGGCCATGGCCGTCACCGGGTTCCCGGCAAGCCCCGCCGCCAGCTCGGCGAGCAGATTGGCCGTGGCAGGGGCCAGGACGATCGCGTCGGCGCCCTCGGCGAGCTCAACGTGCGCGATCTGCTCGTCGGGGTCGAGAGCCATCACATCGCTCACCACGGGGCGATGAGTGAGCGACGCAAAGGTGAGCGGAGTCACGAACGCGGTGGCCCCCGCGGTCATCGCCACGTCCACCACCGCGCCCCGTTCGGCGAGCAGTCGTACGAGCGAGACGGCCTTGTAGGCGGCGATGCTGCCGCTCACGCCGACGATCACGCGCCGGCCGGCGAGCGGACTCCCTTCGTCGCTCATCGGTCAGCTGCGCCTCCGGTTGGTGCACTGCCGGCCAACACATCCGACGCGATCTCCCTCCCGACGATCGCCTGGTGGGCGTACAGGATCCCGCGCAGCGTAAGGTCCGGCTCGATGGCGTCGATCCCGGGCACATCAGTGAGCCATGGTTCGTAGGTGTACCCGCCGGTGGCAATCACCGTGACCCGGGAGCCGGTGGGGGACCGCTCGACGAGCTCGGTTCGCAGTGCAGTCAGCAGTCCGCTCACCAGGCCGATGTACCCCAGCACGGTGCCGCTCTGCATGGCGTGAATCGTATTGGCGCCGATCGCGCGCGGTGGTCGGCGCAACTCGATCCGGGGCAACTTGCTGGCGTACCCCACCAGCGCTTCGAGCGACAGACCGAGTCCCGGTGCGATCGCGCCGCCGATGTACGCGCCCTCGGCGGAGACGATGTCGAAGTTCGTGCTCGTCCCCAGGTCGATCACGATCGCCGGACCGCCGAACTCGGCGCGCGCCGCGAGCGCGTTGCACAGCCGGTCGGCGCCCGCCTCGGCTGGCCGGTCGATCTCGATCGGCAGCGTTCCGCTCATGGAGGCCGCATCGATCGTCATCGGCTCAAGTCCAAGACGCGTTCGGAAGAAGCGCTCGAAGGTCTCGGTCAGGGGCGGCACGACCGAGGCGACGGCGACCGCGTCGAGCTCTCCGAGCTGATACCCGTCGAGGGAGAGCATGCCGGCGACCAGGGCCGCCACCTCGTCCGCGGTGGCGGTCGCCTGGGTGGTGGCGCGCCACGAGCCGGCGAGGCGACCGTCCTCGAAGAGGCCGAGCGTTATGTTGGTGTTGCCGACATCAGCGGCCAGCAGCTTCACGCCCGACATCGTAGCAGCCGTTCGGCGAGGTCCCGCGTCGCGAGGCGGTGCTAGACTCGCCCGCGACCCCACCACCCGTCATCCCTTCCTTCGAGCGAGCCGATGACCGAGGCGCGAGCCAAGCTCTACATCAACACCGGCGTCGTCACCGACAAGAGCGACATCTACAACATCCTGCGTCCGCTGTTGAAGCAGACGGTGAGTTACACCTATCTGCGCGGGAGCCAGGTGACGAGTCACGGCATCGGCTGGGTCGAACGGATCGTCGTCGACCACCCCGAGATTGCGAGCTACTTCACCCCGCTGGCGATCTGCCTCAACCTCGATTCGTTCGACTACCTGCAGTTCGACACGACGTCGGAGCAGTTGCTCGTCTACACGCTGATCATCGGGGAGGAGCGGGTGGTGATCGAGTTCATCGCGGGGCATACCCGGGGCGACACCGACAGCGAGGTCGACGGCGGCCGCCCGTTGCCGCGCAACGCGGAGGAGTTGGCGCGCGACCTGCGGTTCATCCAGATGGAGCTGCTGATGAGCAGCGAAGCGCCAGAAGAGGATGAGGACGCCTAGCGTGGCATCCGGGCTGGCGGCGAAGCGGCCACGGGCCGTGGACCCACCACACCGGCGCAGCGTGCTCAACAATGGGTTGCGCATCGTGACCCAGCAGATGCCCGCTGCCCGGTCCGTCTCGGTCGGCATCTTCGTCGGTGTCGGGTCGCGGCACGAGGACGAGTCGCATGCAGGCCTGTCGCACCTCCTCGAGCACCTCGTCTTCAAGGGCACTGCAGGGCACCCCGATCCGGGCGCGCTGTCCGAGACGATCGAGGGTTGTGGCGGCAGCGTCAACGCATCGACCGATCGCGAGCTCACGGTCTACACCTCCCGTGTGCCGGCCGACGTGGCACAGACCGCGCTCGAGGTGGTCGCCGAGCTGGCGCTGCGCCCCTTGCTGCGGCACCGCGACCTCATCGCAGAGAAGCCGGTGATCGTGGACGAGATCCGGATGTACGAGGACTCGCCCGGCGACCACGTCTTCAGCCTCTTCGATCAGTTGCTTTTCGGGCGCCATGCGCTTGGCCGCGAGATCGCCGGTACACCGCGCAGCGTGCGTCGTGCGAACCACGAGACGGTCATCGGGCACTGGCGCGAGTGGTATCGACCCGAGCACCTGGTCCTCGCCGTCGCCGGCCGAATCGATCACGAGACGGTGACCCGCATCGCCGGACGCTGGTTCGAAGAGCCGTTTGGCGATCCCGAGATCGGCAGCTCACTGCCACGGATCCCGACCGGCAGCGATCGAGCGCTGGTTGCGCCGGAGCCCGTCACCTCGGCTGGGGTCCGGGTCGCCCACCGGCGGCTCTCGCAGGGCAACCTGTGTATCGGCCTTCCCGCCGTCTCCCGCAGCGATCCCGATCGCTGGGCGCTCGACCTGCTGGGCGCAGTGCTCGGCGACGGGATGAGCAGCCGCCTCTTCCTGGAGCTCCGCGAGCGGCGCTCGCTCGCCTACGACGTCTCGACCTTCGGTGCCACGTACGCTGATTGCGGCACCTTCGGCGTCCATGCCGGATTCGACCCCGATCAGGCCGATCAGGTGGTCGGGGCGATCCTTGAGCAACTCGAGCGCGTGGTACAGGACCCCGTCTCCGAGGCCGAGTTGGATCGCGCTCGCGCGTACACGCGCGGCCGCTTGCAGTTGCGCCTCGAGGAGACCGGCTCCGTGGCATCCTGGCTGGGCACCGGGGAGAGCCTGCTCCCGCGGATCCTGACCGTCGACGAGGTGATCGAACATCTCGAAGCCGTCACGGTCGGCGACCTGCTCACGGTGGCACGACGAATCATCCGACCCGATCGGATGCGGCTCGCGGTGCTCGGGCCGTTCCGGTCCGCGCACCGATTCGAGCGGATACTGGGCACATGACCAGTCCGCGGCGACCCGCAGCCGACGACGATGCGCCCCTGCCCGTCATCGATCTCTTCCCCGACGAGATGGCCCTGGCGCGATCCCTGCTGGCGTCGGGCCTGCCGGCCATGGCGGAGGGGGTGCTGATCCGCCGCATCGCGGCGCTCGGCGTCGCCGGCAAGGGCGGCCTCGAGGACCTTGACGTGGCGCGGGGGCTGCTGGCGGAAGCGCTCTGGCGCCAGGGCCGGCCCATCTCAGCCGGCGCTGCTGCGGCAGCGATCAGGGCGGGCAGTCCCGAGCGTCGGCGTCCCATCGTGACGCTTGTCGAGGCGGAGGCACTGGCGGCGGCGGGCGACCTCGACCGTGCCAGCAAGCTGGCCGAGCGCGTGGTCGCGGCGATCGGTGTCGACGAGGTGTGGAAGCTGCGGGGAGGGGTGCCGTCGCGTCTCGACTGGCCGACGCCCGCCTCGTTCCGGGCTCCGTCGCCTCGAGCCGGTGCACCGCGTCGGCGCGGACCTGGGCCGGCACCTGCACCGACGCCGGAGCGGGCAACAACGGCGCACGCTCGACTCGACTCGGCCCGCCTCGCCTATGAGGCCGGTGCGACCGACGAGGGCGACCGGCAGCTGATCGTGGCTCTGCGCCTCGATCCGCGCATCGCGGCGGGAGCGCTGGCGCTCTTCCAGCCGACACTCGACAAGGAGCCCGGCGAAGACCGTCTGCTACTCTACGGCGACCTCCTGCGTGCCGACGGCCGAGACGACGAAGCCGCCGCCGCATTCGACCGCGCCGCGCGCGCCTGACAGATCACGAGGAGCCCACCCCCCGCCATGGAACGCACCCTGGTCCTGGTCAAGCCCGATGGCGTGCAGCGTGGGCTGATCGGAGAGATCCTGGCGCGGTTTGAGCGCAAGGGCTTCAAGGTGGTCGGCCTGCGGATGCTGGTCGTATCGCGTCTGATGGCCGAACAGCATTACGCCGTTCACGCGGGTCGGCACTTCTATGACGGCCTGGTCGAGTTCATCACCTCCGGCCCGGTCGCCGCAGTGGCGCTCGAGGGGCCGGATGCCATCGCCACGGTGCGCCGCATGGTCGGCAAGACGATGCCCAACGAGGCGGACGCGGGCACGATCCGGGGCGATCTGGGGATCAGCGGCCTGCGCAACCTGATCCACGCGTCAGACGCGCCGGAGACGGCGACCGCCGAGCTCGACCTGTGGTTCGCCGACGAACTGGTGGACTACCAGCGGGCGATTGATGCCTGGATCGTGGCCGAGGAGCCGCCGAGAACGTAGCGCGGGATGAGCGCCGCTTGGTCGGCGACCTGCGACGGCAGTCCCGGGTATTCGGGCCGCGCGACGACGCCGATTCGATCCAGCGGGAAGTAGCGCAGCCACGCGCGCCCCACGATCAGGTCGCGCGACACCGGCCCGAAGAAGCGAGAGTCCTGGCTCGCCGTGCGGTTGTCGCCCATCACGAAGTAGCTGCCCGCCGAGACCGTCCATGCGGCGGTTCCGGACGGGTCGCGTGGCAGGGTGGCCGCCGCCGCCCCATCCACCCCGCGTATGACGTACGGCTCGTCGAGCCGCACGGGACTGCCGCCGGGGGCCGTGATGAATACCACCCCGTTCTCGAGGGTGACGAGGTCGCCCGGCGTGCCGATCACACGCTTGATGAAGGGCACGCCACCCTGGCCGAAGCCGTTCGGCGGCTGGAAGACGACGATGTCGCCGCGCTGGTAGTTGCTGAAGCGCGGTGAGAGTTTGTCGATCAGCACGTACTCGCCCGGGTTCACCGTGGGCACCATCGAGTTCTGTTCGACCTCGAACGGCTGGGCCACGAAGTTGTGGATGAGCAGGTAGATGACAAGGGTCAGGACCAGCGTCTCGATGATCTCCAGCGCGCAGCCGAATCCGCGGCCGGACGACGAACCATCGCCGGGTGCGGGCAGTTCGTCGCCGGGGGTGGCCTCGGGAACGTAGGTCATCGGCGCTCCGTGCAGATGGGACGGGGACAGGCGGCGGGTAGCATACCGGGACTGCTGCGCCCTCGTGGCGGCGTCCCTTGCCGCACGGCGGGGTCGGTCTGAGGGGCGCCGTGATCGGTTGACCCTGCGCGCCGCCGCGGGCTACCATAGCGCCGCCTCGTCGGCGGGCGCACCACCGCGCAAAATCCGCCGGCGTTTCCGTGTCTCAGATCGTTGATCGCGAGCCGTTCGCCTCCCGCGCGGCCGTCGCATGAACCCGATTCGGAGGATCCATGGAGCTCCAGCTCATACTCTGGGTGATCCCGGC
>JBDSIN010000002.1:0-2713 GCA_039917955.1 Candidatus Limnocylindria bacterium | reverse complement strand
CCCTCGCCGACGCGGCCTGGCAGCCTGACCCGAGGCTGCATGCGGCCGTCCGCGCCGTGCTGGCCGACCCTGGCGGCAACGGGAGCGGCGAGATCCACGAGAGCATCGATCTGGGCCCGTATGCAGTTCTCGCCGGCGACGAGGCGGGGGTCGCGCGACTGCTCGGCAAGCTGGCACCGGTGATGGTCGGTGAGCGCCTCTTCCCACTGCGCCTCGCCATGCACGGCCCGTACCACACCCCGTTGGTCGCGCATGTTGCCGCCGCCGCCCGTGAACGACTGGCGGACCTGCGCTGGAGGGCACCGTCGGCCACACTCATCGACGGGCGCGGCGTCCGCTGGACCCCGTGGTCGACCGATCCAGCCGCTCTCCGTGACTACACGCTGGGCGAGCAGGTCACCACGCCGTACCGGTTCGCGGTGAGCGTGCGGGTTGCGTTGCGCGAGGAGGCGCCCGACGTCCTGGTTCTGCCCGGGCCGGGCAACTCACTCGGCGGCATCTGCGGGCAGCTGGTGGTGGCCGAGGGCTACCACGGGATCCGCTCACGGGAGGATTTCGAGGCCGCCCAGCGTTCGGACTCGCCGGTCGTGCTCTCCATGCGCCGCTGAGCGCGCCCCGCTGAGTCATGCCGGAACCCGACGCGCATCGCCGGGATCTGACGCGTCGAGAGTTGGACCGCGCTAGAGGTAGTGAGCCAGCCGTGCTCGCGTCGCGATCTCCTCGCGGAAGTCGGGGTGCGCAATCGCGATCAGGGCCCGCGCTCGCTCCGCCACGGTGCGGCCATGAAGCTGCGCCGTACCGAACTCGGTGACCACGGTGCGCACATGCGCCCGGGTTGTCACCACGCCGGCACCCTCCGCGAGGAAGGGCACGATGCGGGAGACGGTTCCCCCGGCCGCAGTGGATGGCAGCGCGATGATCGCCTGGCCATGCGGGCTCAGCGCCGCGCCGCGCATGAAGTCCATCTGGCCGCCGACGCCGGAGTAGAAACGAGGACCGATCGAGTCTGCCGCCACCTGGCCGGTCACATCCACCTCGATCGCCGAGTTGATGGCCACCATCGTGCTGAAGCGCCGGATCACCGACGTGTCGTTGGTGTAGTCGACCGGGCGCATCTCGATCATCGGGTTGTTGTCCACGAAGTCGTACAGGCGCTGCGTGCCCATCATGAAGGCCGACACGATCTTGCCCCGGTTGATCTCCTTGCGGGCCCCGGTCAGGGCACCCGACTCGACGAGGTCGAGCACCACGTCGGTGAACATTTCGGTGTGCATCCCGAGGTCGTGCTTGCCGTGGAGCGCCAGCCCGACCGCCGCAGGGATGGAACCGATCCCCATCTGGATCGTCGCGCCATCGTCGACCAGATCGGCGACATAGCCGCCGATCGACCGCTCGACCTCCCCGATCACCGGGTTGGCATGCTCGAAGAGCGGGACGTCCACCTCGACGCCGTACGCGATCTGCGAGACGTGGATGAAGGTATCGCCCAGGGTGCGCGGCACGCGCGAGTTGAGCTGGGCGATGACCACCTTGGCACTGCGCACCGCGGCGAGCGCGGCGTCGATGCTCGACCCCAGCGAGCAGAATCCGTGCGCGTCGGGGCGGGTCACGTTGACGAGGGCGACGTCGAGCGGCAGCGTGCCCGACGAGAACAGGTCCGGGACATCGGACAGGAAGACCGGCACGTAGTCGGCGCGCCCCTCGTTCACCGCCTTCCGCGCGTTTGGCCCGATGAAGAGCGCCTTGTGCCGAAAGTGGCCGGCCATCTCGGGCGCCAGGTGCGGGGCAGGCCCCTCGGTGTGGAAGTGCACCATGCTCACCGAGGCGAGCTCCGCCGAGCGCGCCACCAGCGCCTCGAGCAGGACCGATGGGGTGGCCGCGCCGCCGTGCACGAAGATCTGCTGCCCGGAATGGATACCGGCTACGGCTCGAGCGGCGCTGACGATCTGCATGGGTCGAGTCTACGGCTCCGCGCCGCTCACCGGCGAGTGACCGATGGCCCCACTGGAGCGGACCGATCGGCGGGACCCGGCAGGGCGAATGGCACTCGTGCTCGCCGCGTTCCGCGCCCCATCCTGACCACATGCACGCCGCGCGAGCCCATATCCGCCATGTCCGCCGGGACGATGGGCCGGCCATCGCGGCGTTCTACGCCGCGCTCAGTCCGGAGAGCCGCCGCAGCCGCTTCTTCGGCACCTGCCGCGAGATCACTGACGTGGCCGCTCGACGATTCGCCGGGGCGCGCGAGCGCGGCGGAGATGGCTGGGTGGCGGTCGTGGGGCGCAGGGTGATCGTCGGGCATCTCTGCCTCGAGCCGCTGGACGCGGAACGCAACGGTCGCGCGGAGGAAGTCGCCGTGGCGGTCGCCGATGCGTGGCGCGGCCACGGCCTCGGGCGCCGGCTGCTCAATACCGCGATCGTCTCTGCGCGCCGCCGCGGCGTCGTCGCGCTGGAGGCCACGATGCTGACCGGCAACCAGCCGATCCACGCTCTGCTCGAGCACTCCGGCCTGCCGTGGAGCTGCCGCGCGCTCGAGCCCGGCAGCGAGTCGATCCGCCTGGAGCTTCGGGGGGCGGCGTTGCAGGGCGCCGCGTAGCATCGCCACCGGCCCGCGCGCCTCACACCACATGACGTCGGAGCGCTCGAGCGAACTGGTCATCAGGTACCGGCAGCCGAGGCACTCCAGCCCGGGTACACGACCACGAGCTGGGCA
>JBDSIN010000001.1:0-4991 GCA_039917955.1 Candidatus Limnocylindria bacterium | reverse complement strand
CCTGCGTCAAGCCCGCCGCCAGCCGCAGCTCACGCCAGCTGCCGATCAGCTCGGATCTCATGCGCGCTCCACGCCACCGCCCGCGCGTCCGAGGATCATCCCGCGAGCCCATCGGCACAGCATGCTGAGAGCCACTTACTGCCGGCTTTGTCTCGCCTTACGCGCCCTGCGCGACGGCGCCGCCACCACTCGGACCAGGGCTTGGTCTCGCCCGACGGTCCCACGGGTCGCCACGGCCACATCGCGGCTGGCGGGACCGATCACTCCGGAATCGGGTCCACGGCTTGGCTACAGCGACGGCCAAGCCGTCGGAAGGCCTGCGACCCTAGAATCAGCGGACCGATGCCCACCAATGCCCCGAAGGCCGCTGGTCCTGCCGCTTCCGCTCCCGGAGACCACCTGCTGGCCAGCCTCAACGAGCCGCAGCGCGAGGCAGTAGCCCACGCGACGGGCCCGCTCCTGATCCTCGCCGGAGCGGGATCCGGCAAGACGCGGGTGCTGGCGTATCGGGTCGCCCACCTCGTGGCCACGGGCACCAAGCCGTGGCAGATCGTGGCCGTCACCTTCACCAACAAGGCCGCCAACGAGATGCGCGAGCGCATCGCCGGACTGATCGGCGAGGAGGCGGCTCGCGAGGCGACCATCGGTACCTTCCATGCCATCTGTGCGCGGATCCTGCGCCGCGACGGCGGCGCCATCGGTCTGAGCCGGAGCTTCACGATCTACGACCGTGCCGACCAGGTTGCCCTGGTCAAGGGGATCTTGCGCCGCCTGGACCTCGACGAGAAGCGCTTCGCGCCGGCCGGCATGCTGGCCTGGATCGGTCAACGCAAGGACGAGCTGGCCGACCCGGCAACCGCAACCAGGCAGGCCGCCAACTACTACGACGAGACCGCGGCCCGCGTGTACGACGCCTACCAGCGACAGCTGGTCGAGGACGAGGCGGTCGACTTCGACGACCTGCTGATGCGCGCCGTCTTCCTGTTTGAGCAGCACCCCGATGTGCTGGCCCGCTACCAGGGCCGATGGCAGCAGATCCTGGTCGACGAGTACCAGGACACCAATCGCGCGCAGTACCTGCTGTGCAGCCTGCTCGCAGCCAAGCATGGCAACCTGGCGGTGGTCGGGGACGACGACCAGAGCATCTACTCGTGGCGCGGCGCCGACATGCGCAACATCCTCGACTTCGAGCGTGACCACCCGACCGCTCGGGTCGTGAAGCTCGAGCAGAACTACCGCTCCACCCAGACGATCCTGGACGCCGCCCATGCGGTCGTCTCGCGCAATGAGGGGCGTAAGGACAAGAGGCTGTGGACCGATCGCGGTGCGGGCACCCAGATCGCGGTCTTCGACGCCTACAACGAGTACGAGGAGGCCGAGTTCGTCGCACGCCAGATCGAGCGTCTGTGCGGTGGCGGCCGCGTCTCGCGAGGGAGCCTGCTCACCCGGCGGGCAGAGGACGACGAGGGGAGTCGCCGCTACGGCGAGGTCGCCATCGCCTATCGCATCAACGCGCAGAGCCGAGTGCTCGAAGAGGCGTTCATCCGCTTCGGGATTCCGTACCAGCTCGTGGGCGGAACCCGCTTCTACGAGCGCCGCGAGGTGAAGGACGCCCTCGGTTATGTTCGGCTGGCCCGCAACTCGGCCGACCGCGTCGCGCTCGAGCGAGTCGTCAACGTCCCGACGCGGGGGATCGGCGAGAAGACGCTTGCAGAGCTCCGGGCGTCGGCTGACGCGCGCGGCGACACCCTGTGGAACGCGGTCGAGCGCTCGGGGGAGAACCCCAGCCTGTCGCCACGGGCGCGGGCGGCACTGGCCGGGTTTGCCGAGCTGGTGCGCGGTTTCGCGACGCTGGCGTCGGAAGGGCCGCCGTCGGCGCTCTTCGACGCGGTCTACGAGCGTGTCGGCATGCGGGAGTCACTCCAGAACGGAACCGACGAGGGCGAGGAGCGCTGGACCAACCTGCTCGAGCTGCGGAACCACGCCGCTGAGTTCGATGAGCTCGCCGTCCCCGAGGGCCTCGAGCGCTTCCTCGAGGAGGTGGCGCTGGTCAGCGACCAGGACGAGCTCGAAGATCGGCCGGACCGGGTCACCCTCATCACGCTCCATGCAGCCAAGGGGCTCGAGTTCCCGGTCGTCTTCATGGTGGGGCTCGAGGAGGGGCTGCTGCCGCACCGGCGAGCGCTTGAGGATGACCGCGAGCTCGAGGAGGAGCGGCGACTGGCCTACGTGGGCATGACCCGGGCCAAGGACCTCCTCTACCTGGTCCACGCGCGGCACCGCTCCACGTGGGGCGTCGGGGCGGCCGCGGAGCCGTCCCGCTTCCTGGCCGAGCTCCCCGAGGAGCTCCTCTCCTCTGAGCGCGAGGAGCCGGCGCAGTTCCGCCGTACATGGGGCGCCCAGAGCGCCGGCGGCTGGCAGCGGCGTGGCACCGACGACAGCGACTGCACGCCCGGCGGGTACCGTTCGCCGCGCCGACGCGATTTGGAGCCGCTGCGACCGGTCAACCTGCCCGATCTCGCGGCGCCGGGGGGCGAGCTGGACCGCGCGAAGGAACGCGTTGCGGGCACGCGCTACCAGCCCGGTGAGGAGATCGACCTTGGCAGCGGCGCCTTCGCGGCGCCCGCCCCCAGCAGTGCGAGCGACGCCGCCGCGCGGGACGCGAGCGGTTCCTCAGTTGCGTGGCGCGCCGGCGACAAGGTGCGCCACCGGCGGTTCGGAGAGGGGATCGTGGTCTCCAGCAGGATTGAGAAGAGCGACGAATGGGTGACGGTCGCCTTTGTGGGACAGGGCGTCAAGGAGCTGATCGCCGCCTACGCGGGTCTCGAGCGGATCTGACCTGTCCGCGATTGGTAGCCAGGCGCATGATGAGGTGACCTGCTTCGGCCGTACCGTGGAGTAGCACCGCCATGCCCCGTCTCCAGACCAAGAGTTTCGCGACCGCAGACGACATTCGAACCATGCCGAAGGTGCGCTTCGAGACGGTCGGCCTCGACGAGGCCATGGTCAGTCACTGCACCTTCGAGCCCGCCTGGCGCTGGTCGACCGACATGGGGCCGCTGGTCGGGACCCGGACCTGCCAGATGCGTCATTTCGGATACACGATCTCCGGCTCGATGCGCATCGTGATGGACGATGGCGAGACGCTCGACATCGGGCCCGGCGCTGTCTTCGAGATCCCCCCGGGCCACGACAAGTGGGTGCTGGGCGACGAACCCTGGGTGGCCATCGAGTGGGGAGCGAGCCGCCGGGCGCTGGGAGCCGCCCTTGCCGAGGCCGGTGAACGAACCCTCGCCACGGTGGTCTTCACGGACATCGTCGACTCGACCAGCACCCTCGAGCGGATCGGGGACGAAGCCTGGCACTCCCTCCTGCTCACCCACAACGCCCGCCTCCGAGACGAGCTGAACGTGTATCGCGGACGCGAGGTAAAGACGACCGGCGACGGGTTCCTGGCGATCTTCGACAGCGCTACGCGCGCGGTTCGCTGCGCGGCGGCCATGACTCGATCCGCCCGGAGCATGCAGCTCCACATCCGTGTTGGCGTCCACACCGGGGAGGTCGAATTCTCGGGCGGAGATGCCCGTGGCATCGCCGTCCACGCTGCGGCCCGCATCGTGGCGCTGGCAGGCACTGATGAGGTGCTGGTCTCGTCGACAACCAGCGAGTTGCTTGAGGGTTCCGGTTTGACCCTCGAGGACGCCGGGACCCACGAGCTGAAGGGTCTCTCCGGCAGGCGCCAGGTCTTTCGGCTGGTCGAGGCGGCCGAGTAGAATCGCGGCCATGGCTGAACTCGATTCCCACGTCCAGGCGCTCGTCGAGGACCTGAACAGGGCGCGCGACGAATTCCTGAAGGCTGTCGGCGACGTCGATCCCGGCCTGCGCACCGCTCCGGGGCTGGTCGGCGATTGGTCCGCGCGCGAGCTGCTGGCCCACGTCGGCTACTGGACGGGGCACGCCGCCGAGGCGCTTCACCGCGCGGAGCAGGGTGAGCTGGCCGAGTCCGGCCACGACGCTCTGTCGGTCGACGAGCGCAACGTTGTGGTGGCACGGGTCGCCGCAGAGGCCGACTACGCGACCGCAGCCTCTCGTGAGCAGGGGGCGTATGAGGCGTTCGCGACCCGCCTGGGCGCAGTCGAGCGCGACACGCTCGAGGAGCGCGACGCAGACGGCAACACCCTCGCCCAGATCATCGCGGACGACGGTGCCGATCACTACCGCGAGCACACGCTCGACGTCCGCGCCTGGTTCGACGGGGCCGAGATTGCCGATGACGAGGACGCCGCCGCCGATGACGAGGACGCCGCCGCCGCCGAGGCCGATGGCGGCTGATCCGGCAGAGCGTGCCGTAGAACTGCGGGCAGCGATCGAGGAAGCGAATTACCGCTACCACGTCCTCGATTCCCCGACCATCGAAGATGCCGATTACGATCGCCTGCTCCGCGAGCTGACCGAACTCGAGACCGCGCACCCGGAGCTGCTGACTCCCGATTCGCCGACCCAGCGCGTTGGCGCGGCCCCGGCGGCCGGTTTCGCAGAGGTCCGGCACGAGGTGCCGATGCTCTCCCTGGGGAACGCCTTCGGCCACGACGAGTTGCGGGAGTTCGACGCCCGCGTGCGCCGCGGCCTCGGGCTGGGGGAGGAGGATGCGGGCATCGGCTACGTCTGCGAGTTGAAGATCGACGGGCTGGCGATGAGCCTGCGCTACGAGGGGCGCAGCTTCGTGCGGGGTGCGACGCGCGGCGACGGGAGCACCGGCGAGGACGTGACCGCCAACTTGCGCACGGTACGCGCGATCCCGCTCCGGCTCCGTGGGGATCCTCCCGGAGATCGGCTCGAGGTGCGCGGCGAGGTGTTCATGCCGCGGGGCGCCTTCGCCGCCCTCAACGAGGGCCTGGAACGCGACGGCAAGCCGCTCTACGCCAACGCGCGCAACACCGCGGCCGGATCGGTCCGCCAGAAGGATCCGGCGGTGACTGCCGGGCGTCGGT